>JBCCFD010000133.1:0-16704 GCA_039029915.1 Chloroflexota bacterium | reverse complement strand
ATCAAAATCTTTGCCGTTGAGTATCTTTATCAAGTAGATGGTGAAGCGTATCATGGCACCCGAGTCTACTTTTTTGACCGCTTCCAATTCACCGGCCCTGATGATGCCTACGGGTTAGGGCGTGAGTGGGTAGCTGATAAAAACATTGGCGATCCCGTCACCGTTTATTACAATCCTCAGCATCCTGACCGAGCGGTGTTAAACATTGGCTGGTATCCCAAAGGCGTGGCTATTTTTATGGCCACCTCAGCGGGCGTTGCGGCAGTGGTGCTAGGGCCAGCTCTGCTAATTTTTGGCTATTTTGTAGTTTTAAAACGATTTTTCAAGAAGCTATTTTCAGGATAGGAACGGAGAAACAAATGAAATTTGGGACGGTAATTGAGCACGCAGAAAATCCGGACAGTAGCGTTATTGCTAGCTACAAAGAGATTCGAGAGATGGCCCTAACGGCCGAATCTCACGGCCTCGATTCAATTTGGCTGTTTGACCATTTGCTGTTTCGGTTTAAAGAGGGCAAAACGGACGGCATTTGGGAAGGGTGGACGCTGCTTTCAGCCCTGGCAGAGGCCACTGAGCGGGTTGAGCTGGGCACGCTGGTGCTTTGCAATCCATTTCGTAATCCGGCCCTGTTGGCCAAGATGGCCCATACGCTAGACGAGGTGAGCAACGGCCGTTTAATTCTGGGCATCGGGGCGGGCTGGCACCAACCAGAGTTTGAAGCGTTTGGCTTTCCGTTCGACAAACGGGTTGGGCGGCTAGAAGAGTCGCTTCAAATATTGCCGCCTCTACTCAAAGGGGAAAAGGTAACCTATTCCGGTGAATATTACAGCGCCAAAAATTGCGAGATTGTGCCAACGTCGCCGCGCAAGGCAGGGATTCCCTTGCTGATTGGCGCGTTTCAGCCACGCATGCTCCGCCTAACCGCCCAATATGCGGATATGTGGAACACGGGCTGGTTAGGAGAACCAGAGGGCTTAAAAGAGCGAATTGATGCCCTGCACACTGCCTGTGACAAAGCTGGCCGAGACAAAAGCACCCTAGATATCACCTGCGGCATCGCCATTGCCTTTCCAGATTTAGGAGACACCACACCATTTGCCCAATATCCATTAAGCGGCACAACTGAAGAACTGGCAGAAGCGTTTAGAGGCTATGAGGCGCTTGGCACAAAGCATTTGATTATTCAGGTGACGCCGTGGAGCGAAACGGCCGTTTCGCGTGTAGCAGAAGCGATTAATCTATTCAATAGCTAATTAACTCACTCAGCAGACAAAATATCGCAAGTCTTTAAAAAGGTTTTCCGACTAACCTAATTGTAGAGACTTGCGATATCTTTTGTTAAAGATGACTATTTTTGTCGTCGTGAGTAAGCGTAGGCACCGGCCCCCGCTAAGCCTAAAGCGCCAATGATGCCTGCAATAAGCCCAGCATTACCGCCCGACTCTGGCGTCGGGCCCTCGCTAACAACCTCTGTAGACGCTTCTTCCGCCGTACTTTCCTCATCAGCAGGCTCTTCTTCCTCTGGCTCATCAGTCAGTTCAGCGACCGCCTCCTCTTCCATTGCTTCTTCGGTTGATTCTGCTACCTCTTCTTCTATTGCTTCGGCTTCAGCTGGGGCTTCTTGCTCCTGCTCTGCAATCGACTCAACTACCGTTCCCTGCGGCAGTGTGAATACGGCCGTTGTCAGCTTTGGCACCACAAAGGTGCCGCTTTCAAACTCAAATGACACTTCGCCCAGCAATGGATCAACTGAATTAGCCTGCACGGGGTGATGGTCATAAGGTAAATTTGCCGCATCAGGTAACTCAAACACTATTTGCTCAGATGTGGCGTTAAACAATACGATAATACCGTCCAAATCGGTATCCAAATCGGCACCGGCTACATCAGAAATCGACATTACAATGAGCCCAGGAAGCTGTTCAGGCCCCGTATTGTGGAACTGGAGACGATTAATAACGTCCTCTTTGGTTTGCAATCTGAACAGGGGTGAACTTTGCCGAATCTGCAAAAATTCGCGGAACGTATCGCGCGCATAGGCGATATCGTCAGGAGTTGGCACCAGGGTGGAATTGGCCAGGATACCGCTCATGATATCCCAGACACCTTGATTGTCAGCAGCAGGAGGTAGACCGATGCCGAAATTATTAGATTGATAGGTGAAGTCCAGCCGATTGAACCAGTCCCCAGAATTATAGCTGTTCCGATCTAATGATTTTGACCGCAGTAGATCATCCCCCGCTTGGGTAAACGGAATGCCCTGACTCAGCAGTACAATCGAGTTACCCATCGTTTGCATCCGTGCTCGATCGGCCGTACTCGTCTCCGTTGGAGCCTTGTACTGAATGATGTCAAACAAAGTCTCGTTATCATGCTTAGACACATAAACGATGTTTTCTTGCGGGTCTTCGGTGTAGCCAGCGGCGCTACCGTTATAATCAACCCCAATACCGCTCACCTCAGTTCCCTGAAAATTAATAAAGCGATAATCCCGCAAATTTCCTGCTAAACCGATGCGCATCAAATCCATAAAACCACCCAAACGAGTCATCTGGAGGGATTCTGGTCCTTGATCAAAACTGTTGGGATTCGTGCCAAGGCCGTTGATAAACCCTTGTTCAATCTGACCGCCAAATGGACTACCACCACGGGCGGCATCACGCAGACGGTCATTAAAGGTGCCAATTCCTGTTCCCGCCATATTGTTTTGGGTGGCGTTAATACCGCGAGCATTGTCTGCCACTTCGCCAAAGTTCCACCCTTCCCCATAAACAACGATGCGCTGGCCATCAACACCGTGCTCCTCAATGGTTAGGGCGTCTAGCGCAGCCCGCACGGCCAGCATGTCGTCACGCATATGGTGCCCCATCAGGTCAAATCGAAAGCCATCGATTTTGTACTCAGTGGCCCACAGGACGACAGAATCAATCATCAGCTTGCGCATCATGTCGTGCTCGGTGGCGGTGTTTTCACAGCAGGTGGATCGCTCAACACGGCCGTTTCCATCCAAGCGATGGTAATACCCCGGCACAATTTGATCCAGCACTGACTTACTGCTTTGCCCGCTGGCATTCGTGTGGTTGTACACCACATCAATGACCACCCGCAGGCCAATTTCGTTCACAGATTGCACCATCTGCCGAAACTCGATGATGCGATCAGAGCCGTCAGGATCCGTTGAGTAACTCCCTTCCGGCACGTTGTAATGGAACGGGTCGTATCCCCAGTTAAACGGGTCTTGATCGCGCAGTTCGCTAATCAAGGCCTGCTGATCTTCACCATCAGCCGAAAACCCAGATAAATCAGCAAAGGTAGGCCCCGTCCAGTTATTTTTATCTTCATCAATTGTGGCAATGTCGAACGTGGGTAAAAGATGCAGGTGCGTCATACCCGCTTCAGCTAAAGCCGCCAAATGCTGCATCCCATTTGACTCGGTTTGAGCAAAGGCCATAAAGGTGCCTTTAAACTCGTCTTCTACCGAGTCATCATTGACGCTAAAGTCGCGCACGTGCAGCTCATAAACAATCATATCTTCTGGCGCATCCAACGCTGGTTTTTCAACCAATTGCCAGCCATCAGGCATTAGCTCAACACTTTGCATATCCACAATTTGGGAACGGCCGCTATTGATTGAAAGACTAAGCGAGTATGGGTCGGTCACGATATTATTAACCACCTGACCCTCAGCAGGTACGAATACCTCAACCTCAAATAGATAAAACTTGCCTATCCAATCTGGGTCACCTTCAATCGTCCACACGCCCGTGCGCGGGTTGACTTGCATAATCTCCACGGTGTCAGAGAACTCAGTTTGGCTGGTTGAGAAAAGGTGGAAACGCACCTGACGCGCCGTAGGTGCCCATACGCGAATGACCGGTGCCCCTCCTTCAATCGAGACGCCCAGCGACCCATCATATGGGTATAAATCGTCAATCACCCCTGGAATTTGGAGACCTGCCGCATTGAGGGGAACGCCAGCTTCATCCTTTGCTGAAACCGCAATTTGCCCTTTGAGCGCCGTGCGCGCGATGCGAACATCATCCGGAAATGCCAACGGGGTTAAGTTAGCCAGATGGGGAAATTTTTGGGCGACATCGTCAGGAACCCCACCTTCTAAAATAGTAAGTGGAACAGCTTCAGCACTATCTACGCCATCAAGGCCATTGGAGAAGGTGCCTCCCGCTGGGTCGTAGTTGAAGAAGTATTGATGGCCAAGTTCATGAGACACATCCCACAAGATGAGCCGCTCAGCCACCCAAAAGGCAGTTGGTTCTGCAATATTCCCTTTAATACCGCCACCTCCTGTGAAAACTGTCAAAACATTGGTGTTTGAATCAAAGTTAAAAGTTGTTAATGAGTTATCTTCAGGCACATTGAATTTAATGGGTGGCCCGCCTGCTTCACCAGCTTCACCAATCACATTGTCCCAACTGCGGTTAAGGGCAGCTTGAACTTCATAATCACCAGCTGGAATACTTAGAGTTTGGAAGACGAAGTTACCGTCTCCATCTGGGTCTTGAACCCAGCCAGCCATACAACCTGGTGACCAATCTTCACTACAGCCTAGCTCTGATTGAAAATCGCCAAAGACGGTTGTGATGGTGGTGTTGACGCTATCAGTCACCCAACCCGTTTTATGATCAAAGAAAAAGCTAACGGCCGTTTCCTCTTCCAGTGCGAGTAGAATATTGGCGCCACCCGGCGCTGCATTTTGCCCAAAGTTCACGTCCCAGCCACCATCAATGGCAACCTTGTATTCATACTCGCCTGCCGGAATCGTAAATTCACCCCGCCACACCTGCGACTCTTCATCAAAGGTGAGGGCCGTCAGCTCACAGTCCGGCTGCCAATCTCCATCACACCCCAGCACACTTTGGATGGTACCAGGCACCACCACAAGATTTGGCTTGGCAATGACAGGGGGCGGCAATGACGCCTCTCCATCTGATTGCACTTGATCAAGCGCAGTAATTAAGCCGGAGGGGACATCATCCGTTGTTTCAATCGTTAAAATTCCTGTTTGGGGATCAAAGTTAAAAATTGTGGCTTGGTTTTCACCAACTGAGAAAGGAATATTGGCACCATCTTGCTCACCGTTCTGACCGTAGTTAATAGTCCATGCCTGATCTTCAGCCACCTTTGCTTCGTAATCTCCGGCTGGGATGAGGGCCGTAATAAACGTGTAAATGCCGTCCCCGTTTGGATCCTGCAAAAGCGAACGTAGGCAATCTGGCTGCCAATCTCCGGGGCAACCTATTTCCTCTTGAAAATCACCCGGCACATTCGCCACGATGCTATTAATGCTGTCACTAACCCATCTGGTTTTGTGGTCATACCAGAAGGTGATGGGGCCATCTTCCTCAACGGCTAGCAGAATGTTGGAGCCGTAATATTCCGTGTTGAGTCCGTAGTTATCATCCCAACTTTCGTTAAGTGCCGCTTTATATTCATAATTTCCGGCTGGAAGATCAAAAGTGGCGCTCCATAAATCATCGCTAGAATCATAAACCAATTGGCTTTCTGCACAGGTGGGGTCCCATTCACCGGCGCAGCCTGCTTCTGGCTGCAGGGTTCCGGCTATGGTCACCGATTGGGGGGCTGGTATTGTGGTTTCGTCGTCCGTTTGAGCCGCAGTAGAAACGGCCGTTGTTGATAGAAAGATCGCTAAAAGGGCAAAGCCCAAAAATCGTAAACGCAAAGAGGATATCATGCAGTTTTCTCCCGGATCAGTTCGATATTTCTATCTTACAGCAAACAAAAAAGGTTGCATGCCTAAGTGCAAATGCAACCTTTTTGTTTGCCACAATCTAGTTAATGATGATTATCTCAATCAAAAACCAAATAGCTGATGCTCATTAGCAATGGCCACAAGAAATGTGCACATGCTAATAAACATGATCCAAATGAGGATGGCAACAAGTCTTTCAATTTTCATAATACTGCTCCACTTCACTCTCAAGTTCCTTCATGTCGGGGTCACAACATGATTACCCTTATTCTGCCTTATTAATCTTGTCTTGAAACTAAAGATTTGTTTATGGGAAATTCCTCTTAAATTTGGTATGGAACTTCCGTTCTTTTCCGTGTACAATGACATTTCTATGGCTCTTTTTGAACAACGCATGAAGTTACCTTTTGCGACACGGCGCAAAAAACGGCCGTTAACCCCTCAAATGACTCCCATAAAACCGTTAACCAGTTGGATGCTTTTGGTTTTATTTACGGCCGTCTTTGCAGGCTGGCTCGCCTTTCGGAGATTGTGGCAACCCGCCATCTTTGATTATTTCCCCCAATTTAGCCAAGAGTTTCTCCCCATCTTAGAACTCACTGGGGCGCTCACCCTGCTGGTGCTTTGGTTCATACATTGGTGGTATCGGTTCAATGCTGACGAACTGGTCAGCAAGCCCAAGATGACTGTCGAGCAGCTTTATGCGTTAAGTCCTGCAGAATTTGAAGAGTATGTTGGTCAAATTTTCCAAAAGCGAGGCTACAAGGTTCAACTAAGAGGCAGAAGCGGCGACATGGGGGTTGACATTGAGGTGCGCCGCAATACCGGCAAAAAAGCGGTCGTACAGTGCAAGCGATATAAGCACACTGTTGGCCCAGAAACAATCCGGGAGCTTTACGGCACGCTTATTCACGAACGTGCCTCTCATGCCTTTTTAGTAACAACGGCCGAAATTTCAGATGCGGCGCAGCAGTGGGCCAAAGGGAAGCCGATGACGCTCATTGATGGGAAAACGCTGGTTGAGATTGCTGCCTCTTTAGACAATGAATGAGCTTAAGCAGACTCTGCAGGCCAGCTACACAAAAATTGCTGATAATTATTTCCAAGCCAATCATTCAAAATATTTAGATACACATTTTGAAAAATTCTTTGACCTCGTAACACCCAACGGGCTTGTTTTGGATGCAGGATGCGGCACAGGGCGAGATACGGCCGTTTTTGCTCAACACAACTATCAAGTCATTGGGCTTGATTTAACATTAGCGATGCTTGCCAAAGGTAAAGCAAACGAGGTAGATACCACACTAGTACAGGCTGATTTGGAAGCGATGCCGCTCCGGCGGGGCTTCGATGGCATTTGGGCCTCCGCCTCTCTTTTACATATTCCGGCCGAAAAAATTCCTTTTATCTTGACTGAATTCTACAATTTGCTTAATCAAAATGGTGTCTTTTATTGCACCGTTCAAAAAGGGCACGGGGCGAGGTGGCGTAGAATTTCTTATCAAAAACGCGCCAAGCGTTTTTTCAAATACTGGCAGGCTGAAAGCTGGAACTCGATGCTTGAGCAGGCCGGTTTTGAAATTGTTCACGAATGGACAGATGCGACCCGCACCAAAGATTGGCTAGTTCGGATTTGTAGGAAACCGTCATGAATTTAGACGCTTATAGACAATTTACCCAATCGCTAACGGAGCGCTGCAAGAAAGACGGCCGTATTATTGGCCTCATTGCGCTTGGGTCGATGGCTGACCAAGATTATGCCCCTGACCAATGGTCTGATCACGATTTCTTTTTGATTACTCAACCCGGTCAGCAACAATCAGTAAAAAATGATTTAAGCTGGTTGCCAAATGCTGAAAACGTGATTTTCCTGCACCAAGAAACGCACTTTGGCCTGCGCGCTTTTTATCATCATGGACATCTTATCGAATTAGCCATTTTTGATCTTAACGAGTTAAGCGTCGCGCGAGCCAATCGGTATCGGGTTCTCGTTGACAAAGGGCAAGTTGAAGCGGCGATCAAGACGGTAGTCACCACCACAGAAGAGATTGCTAACAAGCAAGCAGATAACATCGATGAAGCATTTGCTCATTTTTTAAGCAACATTTGGGTGGGATACGGCCGTTATCAACGAGGTGAAAAGCTAAGTGGACACGAGTTTGTAAAGAACCACGCCTTAATCAACCTCATCAAACTGATTCAACATTACAGCCCCGCAGACAATCATGCCCAGCTTGATAATCTCAACCCGCTGCGGCGATTTGAGCAGTGTTATCCTGAACTTGGTCAAGAACTAATGGACGCTATGGCGCATTCTTTTGATCAAACGTGCCTCCAATTTCTAGGGATTTCTGAGCGAGAACTGCACGATAGAATCCCCAACTTCCCGAGCAAACTTTATCAAGTCTTGTATGCTTATTTAACCTGAACGGTCCCCCAAAACGTTATTTTCGACAGTAAAACAAAACCTTTCGTTTGCCCAATCTTAATTGATCCACTCTCTGATAATGCTCATGCTGGACTTTATGAGTTTTATCAGTGGCAATTGCCACAATAGAGACTGGTGCCAGGAAAGATTGTAGATTCTCCAGAACCCAATACAAAGGTGACACCCCCTCGCCTTTTCCCCCCTGCCAACTGCTCATTTGTCCATAAGGCACATCAGTAAAAACAATATCGATGGTCTGTTCTTTAAGCACTGTGTTCTGAATAAATGCTTCTGATAAAATGTTTGCTTGAAACACGGCCGTTTCAATTTCATTTCGTTCCAAATTTTCGAATAGCTGTTTTTGGAACCTCAAAGCGATAGCTAAATTATTTTGATGGGAGGGTTTCCCAAATTTGTTACTTAACGCTTGCAACTGTTGAGCCCTTTGAGAAACACCTGCCAAGGTGAGCAAAGAAAAAATTTTTTCTGTGAATTCAAGTGTATCTTTATCAATATCTGAGCCAAGAATGGAGTTAATTTGATGCCAATGGAGAAATGCAGTTGTCACAAGATGGTAGCCACCTCCGACACAAGGATCATACATATTGTATGGGGGAAAACGGCCGTTTTCAGTCAGGTAGGCAGCACATCTCTGAAAAATTTCACGCCCTAACCGCACAGGAAAGGCCGGTTGATTGGGTACGCTATAAAAAAATTGGCCACTTGAAAAATCAGAGTAATCTATTTTTTCTGTGGCAAACTTGTAAGGCATTAAGGCTCTCGACAATTCAGCTTAACAAGCGTTGGCGCAGGGTCTTGAATGAACCATTTCGCAACTTCATTTGGATTAAGATTCTCTTTACGCTCATCCTCTTCGAAACAAATGCCACAGTGATCGCCCGTGGTGCCATATTCAATCATGCGGCGTGGCCAACTTCCACCGCCCCCAGACCATATTGATTTGCCAAAGTGGTCAAATACAATCATGTCGTATTCAATAAAAAAAAGCTCATTTTCCTGAACAAAAGGCGAAGTTTTTAGATGCTGGGTTAAATGTGCATCAGGACAATAAATATGCATACAGGCTAGTTCCCCAAATCGATTTTCACTCAACCAGTGAGCTTGAGTCTCTGCACAGGTGAGCAATTGTGAAATAGGCGGAGCAGCATCTTGCCAATTTCGCTTTCGGGCAATGCCGTGAATCAGTTTTGGAGGCACAATGGCAACTTCATGACTGCAATAATCTGCATTATCAATTAAGTTTAGCGGAAATGGTTCAGCCTCATTTTTAGGCATCCACAGGGTATTGATGTGAATATTTTTCTCATCACAATCCCCTAAGGGACAAGAGTAAGCCCAATTTTGGCCGTGAGTATGAAACAATGTGCTTTGGCCAGGCAAAAAGAAAGGTTGGGTGACGATAAGGGGGTTATCAAGCCCAATATCGACGGTAGTGAGCAGAATACGGCCGTATGGCTGACGGGCAAACGTCGGCAAAACAACCCAAGGCCATGCTCGCTCATGCGTATGAGCTCGAGCCGCTTCGTTCATCATCTGTCCCAGCTTTTCAGGTTCAAATTTGGCAAAGTCAAGCTCCGTTTGTATGCGAACTTTTAGCTTTTCAATGTGCGACCAATCAATTAATTGGAATTTTTCATTCAAATAGCGGGCATCATACGTTAGGCCGTTAAACAAGCGAGCAATCGCTAAAGCCTCAACTCGACGTCTATTCTGAATGGCACATCTCCACTGTAAAAACAAAAAAGAGGCGGCATCGTGGATGTTTTGCATCAGCGATGCCGCCTCTTTGGGCGACTCAGTCTCTTTAGATTGACAACACAGACATTCTATGTCCAAGCCATGATGCTTGGCTTCGGCTAACACAGCAGCCATAATGGTGGCCACATCAGGTGGGGCTGTTGTGGTGCCACAGTCAAATTCTTTTGCTGGTAATTGGTTCGGCAATGGTTGGTTCATAGCAATAGCCTCAGCGGGAAAAGGTTGTTTATATTTACGATACCTAAACCGTATCAATCAGTCAAGATTTCTAAATACCTGAAAAGCAATGAACTACCCTGCCGCAAGCTGAAGGGGTATCGAAGGCTAGAAGAAATTTTTCTCACCACAAGTGTCGGGGTATTTAAACCCTTTAGGGTAATAAAATTTAAAACTGGCATTTAGCCTCCTACCGTTCGCTCCTTACAGGTATACTATTAATATCATGTTTTCTCACCCTGTTTATTACAAACATTTAGGTAAATTTCGCAATATCTCTATTTTAGCCTCGTTCAATAAGGAGTTGTTTAATGTCAGAAGTCACCAAAATCATTCTCATTCGACACGGTCAAACGGAATGGAATTTAATAGGTCGTTGGCAGGGCTTTGCGGATATTCCACTCAATGAAACGGGCCAGGCACAGGCAGAAGCCTTACAAACTCGTCTGGCAGCGTGGCAGATTGATGCGTTTGTGTCAAGCGATCTGAAGCGAGCCAATGAAACGGCCGTTATTGCTGCTAAACCCCACAACCTCACGGTGAAGACCGATCCAATTTGGCGCGAACGAGATGTTGGTGATTTTTCAGGATTAAACCGTCAGCAAGTTAAGGAAAAATTCCCTGAAATTTGGGGTAAAGCGATTAATGGCATTCTTGAGCCACCGAACGGAGAGCAGTATCAAGATTTGCAGAAACGCGCTTTAAATGCTTTGCGGTCGGTTATTGATTCAAATGCAGGCAGCATTGTGGCGGTCGTTACGCATGGACAGTTGATTCATGTTTTATTGGCTCAGATTATGGGAATTGAACAGGGAAAATACGGCCGTTTTTCAATGCGTGGCAACACAGGAATCAGCATCATTGAAAATCTGAAAGACAACCCAATCGTAACGCGTCTCAACGATACGGCACATCTTGATTATTAGGCCTTGTTGACATTTGAAGATATGCAGCGCAATGGCTTAGATTTCTCCAAATGTCAACAAACCCTAGTGGTGCACCAAACAAATATTAATGGGTAGATTTGGTGCACCTTTAAGTAGTCCTAGCCATCGCGTCACTCAGCAAAAGATGTTTGGCGGACTACTAGTTTTTACTCAAAGTAATAACCACACGCTTACAAAAATAAATCAACTTATTCACTCGGTGCGAGCGTTGATGTCGGGGTAGGTGTACTGGTTGGTGGTACCGTTGGGGTGTCGGTAGGCGACAGCGTTGGGGTTTCAGTTGGCGCTGGGGTTGGGGTATCGGTTGGCGGCAGCGTCGGTGTTTCAGTTGGGGCTGGGGTTGGGGTACTGGCTGGAACGGCCGTTTCAGTTACCGTAGCCGTTGGTATCGCGGTTGATGTAGATGTTGGGGTTGTCGTTGAGGTCGGTACAGGGGTTAGCGTACCGGTTGGCGTCAAAGTCGCAATCGGTTCTGGCGTTAAAGTAGCTGAGGGTTCAACTGACGGTGTGTTTGTAGGCACTACATCTGGTTCATCTGTGCTTGTGGCGGTGGGTTCAACGGTTGCTGTTGGTAGCGATGTGGGTGTCATCGTAATCACAATCGTGGCCGGAAGCCAAATCTGCTCACCCGCTTTAATCGAAGGTGAGTTTAGACAATTCGCGTTCAATACATCTAAAACGGTTACCCCCCGAAAACGCGCCAAAGAAAACATCGTGTCTCCCTGCTGGACCGTGTAAAGCTCCCAAGAGGCGGGCGGACCGTCACAAACTTTCGGGGTTGGGGTAATACCTGGCACAAATATCGTGCTTCCGGTCGTCAAAGAGCGCGCCGCCAAACAATTGAACTGGATAATTTCTTCTTGTGTGGTTTCAAACGCAATTGAAAGAGACAAAATCGAATCATCAGCTTGCACTTGGTAGGTCACCCAGTGTGATGGCGGCGCCACGCAGGGCATGTCTCCATCAGGCATTGGAGTATTCGTCGCTTTAGACAGTCGGGTTGGCTCAACGGTCTCACCTGGTGGTGATGGTGTGCTTGTTGGAATGGGCACCACGGGAAGAGTAGTCTCCGTTGGGGTTGGCTCATCTGGGGCATTGGCAACGGCCGTTTGTGTGGGTAGCAAATCAAAGGTCGTAAAGTCTAGCCGGGCCATTAAAAAGCCAATACCCAGCGTAAAAAAAACCACCAATGTAATGATAAGATTTGTTTGCCAGCGACCGCTAGTCATTGTTTAGGAAATGCTCCCGTTCTTTACGCTATCTTGGAAGGGATTCAACGAAAATAATAGGGAAAAGATTGAACCTTTTCCTTTTTCGCTATCAACCCATAAACGCCCCCCGTTTTGAACCGTTAATGAATGCGCTAAGCTCAATCCAGCCGTGGTGTCACCCAATCCAGCAATCAGGGGTTCTTCAGGGTTGTAGTGGGCTGAAAAGACATTCGCTAAATCTTCAGTCGAAATGCCATCTCCGCTGTCCTGAATGGTAATTTCAATAAATGATAAGGGCTGATCATGCTGTACATCGCTCCGATTTAGCTCGCGAGGATATGCAGACAGTAAAATATTGCCATCTGTTCCTGAAGCGATACACGCATTATCAAGCAGATTGGAAATGATTTGATGGAAATCTTTCCGATTAATTGTTAAGGCAGGCAAATTATCTGAAACGTCGAAATCAAGGTGAATACGCTTTTCACGTACTTGGGGCATGACGCTATTAACGGCCGTTTCTACAGCCTCACGGACATCCACTTTTTCAACAATTGATGGGGCAGTTTCATCATCAGCAGCCGGCACTAACTGCATAATTTGTTCCAACATGCTACCCATTCGATCAGCATTTGCCTGAATTCTTTGGAGTAAATCACGCTGCTTAACTCCCAAATTACCCAAGGAGCCTCCCAGCAATAAGTCGGTAAAGCCAGCAATAGACGTCATTGGCGTTCGCAGCTCTTGAATCACACCAATTAGCACATCATTACTGGGGGCGGCACTTTGATGACCAAGCTTTGCTTCAAGCGTTTCAATACGGGCTTGAGCCTGTTCTAATTGACCCGAATATCTCGTAATTGTTAGCATGACCCATTCAGGGCTTAAATCTCCCTGTCCGGCAGCGGCCATGGCCATCGCATCTTCAGCTTCGGTCAGAGATTCCCGCAGTGCCTCAACTTCACGCTCTAACTCTTTAATTCGTGAATCAGCACTGGCTTTTTTATTTTTCGAGATGGCTTCTTGCGTTTTCTTTTGCAGTTCCGCCATTTTAGTTTCGGATTGCAAAATACGGCCGTTTGCTGACTCTAAGTTATTAATTAGCTGCTCTCGTTCCTGTTGGAGCTCTTCCAACTGCTGAATAACATGATGATCTTTAGATGGGCCAACCGGTGCAGGCTGCTGCTGCAGCGCCTCCATGGCCGCTACGAGGCCTTGCGCCTTCTGAGCTGAATCAGCGGCCCGATCTTCCGCCCGCTTTAATTTGTTTTCGGCCGTTTCCAAACGCTGCTGCAGCGTATCACGCTCTTGTTCGAGCGAGATGATTCGGCCGCTAATCACTTCATTTGTGTCTGGTAAAACGGGTGGTGACGCTTGAACTGGACCAGAATCTTGAGCGGCAACCTGAGATTTTCTATTGCGATGGTTTGCAATTAAGTAACCGCTGTACGTTGCCAAAGATTCCGCTAAGGATTTGGACTCCTCATCAAACGAATTTTCTGTACGACTCCCAATAATAAAAACGCCTTGGGTTTGATGTCCGTACAGCACTGGGTGGATGATCATTGATTCCATCTCGCCCAGTGATAGTTTTTCCGAAAATCGATGGAGTTGACCCGCACCAGCCCCAGATAAATTTATTTCAATGGGTCGGTTTTGGTTGAGCGCAACCTGAATTGAGGCAAATTCGGCAATTTGAACAACCCATGAACGCGGACTATTGGCCTCTTTTTGAGGCTGGTTGCTAACTAGCAGCATCTGGCCTGGATTATCGTTATCCACCCCCGCCACGGCGATAAACAATGGTTTTAGAAGCGGATTCGATAGGTTCACGATGGCGTTTAGTAATTCAGATTGGGTTTCAGCAACGGCCGTAAATCCAGCTCGTTTAAAAATATCACCCCAAGCGTCAAAGCGGATTTCTTGCTGCTGTACCCGCAACATTGGCAACAGGGATTGTCGATAAGCCATAACCGCCCAAAGGGGGAAGGCTACAAAATGCCCAAGTCGGATCCAAAAACCGATGTGGGTGTCTGTCGGTAAAAGCTGCGGGTAGTTAAGCAGTTGGAAAACGCCCGTTGTTAACAAAACGCCGATGATGATGGGGCTTAATGTTTGACGCCAAACGGCGTTCAAGAGAACGAGTAAAAACCCAATCGCCAGAAGGGTAATTTGGGCAATAAACCAAACTGTGGCTTGCGTTGTGGTTAGATAAAAAACACCTTGTAGAGAGGCCTCTAACCAGCTGGGATAGAAGGATATAGTCATGGCGATGACAATTAAACCGCCAATCAAGACAAACAGATCACTAAGCCGAGGTAGCGATGTGATAGAGGGAACAATAGCCCACAACACAGCCAAAACAGTCAAGGTGTTCACCGATTGTTCTAGCAAGGGTAAAACGGCCGTTGTCCAAGGCAGTAAGCTAGCCGCCAAAACCAAGACAACAATACCAAGCCGCCCCATAATGATCGCCAAAGCAGAAATTGCAAACCGGAATGAAAGCGTACTTTCTGGGTTTCGCCGCCACTGGCTGAATGAGATTGCAAAAACAGCCTGCAGGGCAAAGAGGGTAACGAGGTGGTAAACAATATTCCCTGGGGAGTCGCTAAGAAGTTGGGTAATTTGCGTTAAAAAATCCATAAACTACGAATTTGGAACCAAGATTTTTGCTTCTTGTGCAGTTTTCCGGAAGTGCCTATCAAATTATGATGTAAACAATCCGAATAACCGCTCAGTATTTCGCTCATCTAAAACTTATGCGCACTTCTGTTGCGAAATATTAATAAACCACATGGGGATTCTAAACTCCCAGCTGCTCAAGGTGATTTACGATAAAGAGAATAAAAAAATTACCAGACCGGTATTTTTTATTCCACACAGCCAGAGTATACCATAGCAGAATGGGACAATTTATGCAGTAAAATTTCAGTTAAGTGTTCGGAAAAACAGATTTTGACAAAAACCGATCTCACAAGTTTCTAAACCTCGAGGAGATGAAAAGCATTATCAGCATATGTTTCAAGCACTTCTTCCCATTTTTTTGCTTCAATAGCTAAGAAAACGCTAAAATTCAAATATGACAAATCTAATGCATAAAGATCGTTCTCAAATTTTTGAGACGCTAAGAGAAAATCCCGAAATTGACGTCCTTATTGTAGGCGCAGGCATCAACGGTATCGGCACGTTCCGTGATTTAGCCTATCAAGGGGTTCGAACTGTCCTAATCGATAAAAAAGATTTCTGTTCTGGCGCGAGCGCGGCATCATCCCATATGGTTCACGGTGGGATTCGCTACTTAGAAAACGGCGAATTTAGATTGGTAAGGGAAGCTGTCAAGGAACGGAACCGCCTTATTGAAAACGCCCCTCACCTTGTGGCGCCGCTAGCAACAACCATTCCTATTTTTAACTGGACTTCTGGCCTGCTGAATGCCCCTCTGAAATTTCTTAACCTGCTTGACAGGCCTTCAGAAAGGGGCGCTATTGTTATCAAGCTCGGACTTATGATGTACGATGCTTACACCAGTGCACAAGGAACGGTACCGAAACATGAATTCCATATGAAACAGGCTTCCATGAAGCAGTTTCCTGACCTGCACCCTGACTTATTGTGTACAGCAACTTATTACGATGCCATGATGCCTTCTCCCGAACGGATTTGCATGGAGTTATTGTCTGATGCCCAATTAACCTCTGACGAAGCAATTGCCTTAAACTATGTCTCAATTGGACAGGCCAAGGGGAGCTCTGTAGAAATTATTGACGAACTCACAAACGGCCGTTTATCCCTAACACCAAAGATCGTTATCAACGCGGCTGGCCCCTGGATCGATTTTGCGAACCAGGAAATGGGCCAACAAACGGAGTTTATCGGCGGCACCAAAGGCTCTCACCTCGTATTAGATCATCCAAAGCTATTGGAAGCAATTCAGGGGCGGGAATTTTTCTTCGAGAATGAAGACGGCCGTATTGTCCTGATCTACCCATTTAAACATCGCGTCATGATTGGCACATCTGATTTACGAATTGATCATCCAGACAATGCCGTTTGCACTGAAGAAGAGATTGATTACTTTTTAGAAATGGTGGAACGCGTCTTTCCAAACATTCAGGTTAATCGTTCACACATCGTATTTTCGTTTTCAGGGGTACGGCCGTTGCCAGCAGCCAAAACCAATACAACCGGCCAAATCAGCCGGGATCACAAGATCGAAACGATACCGGCTTCAACCGCTGCTAACTTTCCTGTTCTCAACTTAATTGGAGGTAAGTGGACTACCTTTAGAGCCTTTTCCGAAAAAACGGCCGATGAATGCCTAGATGAACTGGGGCGTAAACGAAAAATTTCATTTATATCCATTTATATTGGCATTTTTCTTGTTCTGACTGAAGT
>JBCCFD010000132.1:0-16733 GCA_039029915.1 Chloroflexota bacterium | reverse complement strand
GCAAGCTATCAATAAATCCCGGCAAAATATTGTTCATGCGCACATTTTGTGCAGCATATTCATCTGAAAAGAGCTTGGTAAAGGCCGCCAAACTCGAGCGAAAGGCACCAGAGGTTGGGAAGTTCTTATCCGGTTCAAACGTGGCGTAGGTTGAAATGTTCACAATCGCCCCGCCCCCATTAGCAACCATGTGTGGGGTCACCAGTCGAGCGACACGAACCACATTGAGGAAATAAACTTCCATGCCTAAAATCCAATCTTCATCACTGATCTCAAGGATTTGACCTTTAGGACCGTGCCCAGCGCTATTAACGACAGCGTCAATACGGCCGTATTGCGCCATAGTCATGTTCACTAATTTTTCAAGATCAGCCACCACCAAATTTGACCCCGTCAGCCCAAGACCACCCAGTTCACTGGCTAACGCTTCCCCTTTACCCGATGAGGATAAAATGGCGACTTTATAACCCGCTGCAGCAACCTTTCGAGCAATACCTGCCCCCATGCCGCTGCCTGCCGCTGTCAAAATTGCTACTTTTTGTTCCAAAATACCTCCGATTTTGTTTGATGTGTCACGAATAAGATATCAGCTATAGATATCCAGCACCGCCAAAGGATAGCACAAATGGCATTCCCTGCTATGCTTCTCGAATGAGCAAGCAGACTGGCTGGTTTATCGCAATTGCGACCTACTTTATATACTCATCAAATTCACCGCTGGCTAAAGCAGTTTTTAACAACGGGATGAGTCCGGCAACCTTGCTAAGTGCCCGTTTTTTATTTGGCGCATCCCTTTTTTTGGTCACCTTAGCATTTACTAACTGGGGTGTGGTTAAAGGAGAGGAACGGCCGTTAAATCGCCAAGGCTTTCGAGTTTCCCTCATTTGTGGGGTGCTTAATGGGATTGCGTTACTCAGCTTCTTCAACAGCTTTATTTATCTGCAAGCATCTACTGCCTAGGTTTTAGGGATTGGCTGTTATCTTGTATTCACCCTACTGATTTTAACAGCCTTGGGAGAGTCGTTTACGGCCGTTAAAGGGCTTCGACTGATATTGGGAATCAGTGGGGTCATTTTGTTAGTCAATTCAACTGGAAACGTACAGGTTGATTTCAGAGGGGTTTTGCTTATTTTGGTAGGTAGCTCCTGTTTCGCTACCCAAATGATTCTTGTTCAGCGAAATTTAAAACAGCATAATCTTTGGCAAATCAGCGCATTTCAGGTCATCGTTCCAGCCATCATGATGTTGGGATATTGGCTGTTTGAAGGGGCACGAACCGGCCAGCTTGACACCTTTGTGCCCGGGGCGCTAGGTTGGATCACAATTATCATTTTAGGTGTTTTTTCAACCTATATTGGTCGGTGGATGACTTATACGGCCGTTTCCACAATTGGCAGTGGTGAAATGGCTCTTATTTCACCATTAGAAACGGCGCTTGTCATTTTATGGTCGTTTCTGTTTTTAGGGGAACGGCTCGCTGCAACTCAGTGGTTAGGGGTCTGTCTGGTCTTGATTGGCGTCTTATTAGGGCAATTATTGGGGAAAACGGCCGTTTTTAAGCCAAGAATACAATCTTAACTAAAAAGTGGTTTTCGTCCTCTACCCACCATTTAGTTTATAGGGTAATCTATCAGCTTACGCGAGAGGCAAACTTTATACAATTTGTAATTATTCAACATTTAGATAAAGCATTCATACCAGAAAATGGTAGAGCGCAAACGCCACGCTTAAATTCATCGTCAAATGAAAATAGTTAGCTCAAAATCATATCTGCCACTTTTTCAGCAATCATAATGGTTGGGGCGTTGGTGTTGGCATTAATAATGGTCGGCATTACGGATGCATCCACAACTCGCAAATTTTCCACGCCTTGAACTTGGAGAGAAGGGTTTACAACCGCCATCGGGTCAACACCCATCTTACAGGTGCCTACTGGATGATAAAGCGTTTGCACAAATTTACGGATATGCGCTTTAAGCTCTTCATCCGTTTGAGCCGCTTCTCCTGGTAAATGTTCTTCGCCTCTAAAGCCATCAAAAGCAGCCTGAGCCGCAATTTTTCGCGCCACGCGCATGCCTGCAACCATCAAATCCATATCTCTTTCATCTGAAAAATAATTGGGTTGAATTTCAGGGTGTAAGAAAGGATCGTTCCCTTTCAACTTGATATAACCTTTACTTTTGACGTTGACCAACGTCGGGCCGATAGTGAACCCATGCCCTTCAGGATTATCAAAACCATGCAGCACAAAAAAAGCAGGGGCAAAATGATATTGTATATCAGGGGCAGGTGAATCCTCATTGATTTTTATAAACCCACCTGATTCACCAACATTTGATGTGAGCATCCCTTTTTTCAATAGCAAATATTTGGCTAGGTTACCAACCGACTCAGCACTGGCAAGCGAAATAGGCTGCGGACAGTGGTAAGTTAACATCACCGCCAAGTGATCTTGTAAGTTTTCACCCACACCAGGTAAATCCATCACAACATCGATCCCGTGCTCTTTTAAATGTTCAGCTGGACCTATACCTGAGAGCATTAAAATTTGAGGTGAATTAATGGTCCCACCGCAAAGAATCACTTCTTTTGTTGCCGCCACTTGATGCTTCTGCCCACCCTGCTGGTACACCAAACCCGTACATTTTTTACCGTCAAAGGTAAGCCGCATGACGTGGGCCTCAGTTTCTGCAGTCAGATTTGGGCGGGTAAGGGCTGGCTTGAGGTAGGCAACGGCCGTACTGTTTCTTTTTCCTTTCTTTTGCGTAACTTGATATCGGCCAAATCCGGCCTGATTACCATCATTAAAATCTTCGTTTCTAGGGTATCCAGCTTGCACCGCTGCATCAATAAACCGCTCAGACAGCGGATTGATTTCCCGCAAATCAGCAACATTTAGGGGACCGCCAACACCGTGCATGGCATTACCACCCCGCTCCTGATTTTCAGCCTTTTTAAAGTATGGCACCACATCTTCCCAGCCCCACTCTTCATTCCCTTGCTTGGCCCAACCATCATAATCCGCAGGGTTACCGCGCTGATAAATCATAGCGTTCATGGAACTGGTGCCCCCCAACATTTTACCGCGCGGCCAGAATAGTTTACGGCCGTCTACATGTTCTTGGGGTTCAGTTTCGTAAGCCCAATCTACTTCGCTCTTAAAAAGGGATGGAAACCCGGCTGGGATATGAATTTCTTGTTTTTTATCGGGGGCACCGGCTTCTAACACTAAAACACGGTTTGATTTATTTTTACTCAATCGATTGGCTAAGACACAACCAGCAGAACCGGCACCTACTATGATGTAATCATATTCCATGTTGCTCTCCTCACTATTCAACAAAAAACGCAGAGGCACGAGGCTCACCGAGAAATCGTTACAAATTACTCCGCGTACTCTGCGCTCCGCGTTTGTCTTTCAAAAATTGCCTAACTTATTCTCAGCAAACTGCCCTATCTGTATTCTAATGGAGTTTAGTCTGTTAGCCAATCAAGGTTTGTTTGGCAAGGCGAACAGACCGACCTATCGCTTCTGGCACCTCTAAATTAGCGTGCTGCCGCGCCATTTTTTCTACATTGGCAAAAAACTCATCCGGCATGGGCACAACTGCCCCCTCATTTTGAACATAATGCAGCATCATGGTTTCACCAGATGCCGCCTCATATCCATCTTGCCCGTGGTAAAGCGTAGAAAAGAGATGGACCCGTTTGCGATCAAAGCTAATAATTTGGGTTTTTACTTCAATTGGGTCGCCTAATTTTAGTTCATTGGCATAGATGATGTGTATCTCAACGGAGTAAAAGGTACCTGATGTCTTCTTAAAATACGCAATCCCATCCATATCAGCAATCAACTGCTCGGCCGCCTTATCAATCACGACATTATAAAAACCGGCGTTCATATGGCCGTTGTAGTCGATCCAATCTGGAGAAACGGCCGTTTTATAAAGTGAGTAGGTCATTGTTTTACCTTTGTAAATAGCATTTCAGCATTTCAGCCCATCAGCTTGTCAGCCAAAAATCCGTTTGATTCGCGCAATCTGCATTCTATTAGCGAGGTGAGTTTGCCAAGGCCTCACTCAATCCTCTAACTCTTATCCTATCCGCACATTCTCAAAATGGTCAGCGTGAGCGTTTTGACCAAAGTCTCCAGTTCATCTAATGGCACAAATTCATCCGGCTGGTGCGCTTTACGCACGTCGCCAGCCCCAAACATGATGGTAGGTGTATTGGCGTACCGAACCAACAGCCGCATATCGGCCCCGTACGTCATGCCCTGTTGAATAGGCGGCTGCCCTGTGATTTGGGAAAACGCATCACTCACTGTTTTCACAATTGGATGACTCGGATCGATGCCTGCGCTTTCAAATTGACCACCCCACCATTCAACCTTTGGCGGGTTTTCCTGTAAAAACGGCTCATTTTGAGCAGCATGGTGAACCACTGCCTCAAATTGACGACGCGCTTCATCCGCATCTTCTTCTACCGCCACCCCATATCGGCCCTCAAACGTCAAGCACTCCGCCACAGTGGAGGCCCAGTTTCCCGCTTGAATGGTGCCAATGCAGATCGGGTAGGGTAATTTGTAATTATCAAATCGCAGATCTTTTATCGTCGCGTTTCGCTCAGCTTCAAACGCCATAATCGCTTGAAAGATAGGGATAAATTTAGCAATGGGATCATGCCCTTCTAGCCGTACCGCTCCGTGAGCCGCATAGCCGGGAATGGTGATGCGGAAGTTGAGACAGCCAGCTTGAGCGGGGGCTACCATCAGTTCAGTGGGCTCCATGATGATGGCCGCGTCGGCAGAGTAGCCGCGCAAACAGGTGGCCAGCGTCCCCACGCCCCCATCCTCTTCCCCAATAACCGCTTGAATCATGAGCTTTCCATCTAACTCAATCCCTGCATCCATGATCGCTTTGGCAGCAAAAATGGCGCAGACCAAGCCCCCTTTCATGTCGAGCGCACCACGGCCGTATACATTGCCATCTTTCACGGTTGCTCGCCAAGGATCAACCGTCCAATTGGCTTCATCACCGGCCGGTACGACGTCAGTGTGGCCGTTAAGAATCAGCGATTTGCCATTACCATTTCCCATAATGCCAACCACGCCGACACCCTCATCACGAATCACCTCTTCGCAGTAGGCGGGGTGTTGACGCACTTGATTAAAATCGATTTGCCACTCATCCACTTCCATGCCGAGTGCTCTCATTTTTTGGGCAATGTTTAGCTGAACGGCCGTTTCCACCCCGTCTAAACTTTGCAAGCTGACAATCTCATCCAGATACGTCAGCAAGCCTGCCATATCTATCGCCTCAAGGGCCCGTTTTTCTTTTCCATTAAGTTGGTCTGCCATCTAGGAATTTTACCCGTGAGTTCTTTAACATGCGATGTATTTATCACAAAAACCCAGCAATAATGTATCGGCAAGGAATTATTGACGCCATTTAACCGTCATAGGCATACCGTGGCGGGCGTGAAGACCCACCACCGTTTTCGTTTCTACGGGATGACCGGGTACAAGCCGGAATTTGGCCTGCCGAATCAGCGTTGCCAGGATGAGGGTTGCTTCGGTGAGGGCAAAGTTGAAGCCAATGCACATACGCGGACCGCCACCAAAGGGAATGTAGGCAAACTTATGTCGTTTCTTAGCTTGTTCAGGCTCAAACCGTTCAGGGATAAAGCGATCGGGGTCCTCCCAAAAGTCGGGATGGCGATGCATGGCGGCGACTGAAAGTGTTACCTGCTTACCGGCTGGCACGTGCCAGCCGGCCACGTTGTCATCAGAAACGGCCGTTCGTGTCAATGCCCAAGCGGGGGGATACAGCCGCAAACTTTCATCAATCACCTGCCGCGTATAGATCAGCTGGGGCAAATCATCAAACGTCACCAATCGATCGCCCAAGACGGCATCAACCTCTGCCTGTAGTTTTGCCTCAACGTCTGGATGTTGAGAAAGCAAATAGAGCGTCCACATCAACGTGCTGGCCGTGGTGTCATGGCCCGCGGAAAAAAGAGAGACGAGCTCATTGCGCACCTGCGCTTGGGGCATCCCCTCTCCGGTCTCCTCATCTCGAGCGTCCAATATCATGGCCAGCAAATCATTCTTGTCATCATTCGCGCCCGGTTTCGAGCGAGCTTCTATCAGATCGTAAAGGAAATCATCGACCGCTGTTTTTGCCGCCACAAACCGCTTATTGCGTTTCGTGGGCGCCCAAATTGGTGGTGCAAAGGGGACATCAATGCGGTAGATAATGTAATCGTTTCCCTCCATGAAGGCTGCCCCAAGCTCTGTTGCCTCATCGGTTAAATCAATGGAAAAAAGGGCCAGCCCCACCACTTCAAGCGTCACTCGCGCCATTTCCACCTGCATGTCATACGGTTGTGTCCCTTCTTGCCGCCACCGCTCGAGCAAACGGGCTGCCGCACTGGCTGAAATGGCCCCAAAATTTGCTAAGCGACGGCGATGAAAAGCGGGTGACATGAGCCGCCGCTTTTGAAGCCAGCTTTGACCATCGCTTGTAAACATGGTGCGTCCTGAAAAAATCTCGACAGGGGCAGTGACTAACCGATCTTTGATATAGTTTTTTTGATTCCACTGCAAAATATGTTGTGCCTGCGAGGGGTGGTTAAAAACATGCAAAAGAACAGGTCCAAGCTGAACGGCCGTTGCGTCACCGTACTGCTCAACCAATCGTAAAAATATCCCCATTCTATCCCCACGCAGCTTGCCGATATTTTTTAAAACAAAGCCAAAACTGGCCTTCGGAATTTGCTTTGGTGTAGCATGCTCTATCCGACTCATCACGATTTCCCTCCAAATAAATCAGAAATTTTTCGAAAAAACGACGAGCCCTTGTTCATTGTCGGTTGGACATCATTGCTGTTGTCTTTAACTGGCAAGCTCTTATCCAAATGCGCTTCATTGAGATCAAGTACCCTCACTAGCTTTTGAGGATCAACCCTATAGGGCGTCCCTTTCCCTTCAAAAAAATTGTGCTCACGAATTAAATGATTAATCATCCCTGGAGCCATTATAAAATAACCCGTTCGTCGATTTAAAAGCATAAAATCAATGGAAAATAATCTAATGTCGATCTCACAATCCCAAGGACACTCCTGAAATCCGCGCCACTGTTGGATAAAAATTTGGAACTTTCCCTCTATAATTCCCCCCCAGCTTTCATCAGGAAGAATTTTCATTGGATTTTCAGGCCATCTTTCCGGTTGATCGATGCGAATATCATCCAACCAAAACTCTATCTTTTCAACAATATCATCAAAATTATCTTGATGTGTATCAATTAAATTGGCAATTAGGTTTTTATTGAGCTCTAGCCCTTGGAAAAGTAATGATTCTAGTCGATCTGCAAGTTGCTGATGGGTGATGTTTAACTCTGCCAATGTCTGAGTATCTTCACTAATAATCTGTTGTAAAGATTCATTGGGACCTAAAAAGCCAGCCTGTGAGTAGGCAAACGGCCGTAAACGCATTTCTAGCTCTTCGATAGATAGTTGTTCGGACATGTTTTCATACCTTTCCATAAATACAAATCACCATTATCTAGGTGGTAAAACGACTTCCCATCTCAATTTTAGACACTTTTCAAATACTATCTAATATTACAAATTTCAATAAATGTCGACACACTCAATAATACAGAAACAGTTGTTGCAAATAATGAAACATTCGTTACAATCACATTCATGTCATGGATCGGCTTTGCTTACACGTTTGCTAAAAATAAATCAAGCGCCCGCGTTACCATTTGGCGGCGGCTTCAGCGACTTGGCACGATTTCACCAACCGGCAATTTATACATCTTGCCCCATCGGCCAGAATGCGTGGAGGCGTTTCAATGGTTGACACAGGAGGTACAGCAGGCTGAAGGGCAGGCGTTAATGTCGTACTGGAACCAGTTTGAAGGAATGTCTGACCAAGCGTTAGTGGATCTGTTTTGTGAAGCAAGGGGTGCGGAATATACGGCCGTTCTCAGCGAAATCACCCAAGTCGAACAAAGCTTGCGCGCTGACAACAATCCAGAGCAGGAAAACTACCAAACACAACTAGCCAAGCTGCGTAAACAAATCTCTGACATCGCGCGCATCGATTACTTCGACTGTCCCGAAAAAAAGGTAGCTGAGTTGAGAATAAGCCAGCTTGAAACACACCTCGGTGGAGATTTGATGCCCTATAAATTACCGCAGCTCAATATCAAAGATTTCCAAAACAAAGTGTGGGTCACGCGCCCCCAGCCGCACGTCGATCGGCTGGCGTCTATTTGGCTGATTCGGCGATTTATTGATGCCAACCCCACCATCCGCTACCGCAAAATTCCAAAGAAAAACGAAATTAGTTTCGATATGAAAAACGCCCAATTTGGCCACCACGGCAACCTTTGTACATTTGAAACGCTCATACAAACCTTTCAAATTAACGAAGATGGGCTTCAAAAGCTGTCCGAAATTGTCCATGAAATTGATTTATACGATGGATGCTACAATCATCCTGAAACAGTGGGCATTGATGCCCTTTTAAAAGGGTGGCTAAATCAAAATTTATCTGACAAAAAGCTCGAGAAGCGGGGTTTGAATTTATTTGATGGTCTGCTAAAAGCCATCGCCTAACCAAATTTTAAGCAAAATATATTCGAGAAAAATTAGCAGGGTTGCTTTTTCTATTGCCCCCTGTCAGCCTGTTTTTTACAAGTAAAAGGAGAATCTATATGCAAATTGCAGAATCAAAACCCAGCCATGAGGCAACGCATAGCGTCACTTTGAAAGAAGCATTTTGGGTGTGGGTTAAGGTGGCAGCCTATAGTTTTGGTGGACCAGCCGGTCAAATTGCAGTGATGCATAAGCTGCTGGTCGAAGAAAAAAAATGGGTCAGCAACAATCGCTTCCTACACGCGCTCAACTACACAATGCTACTGCCCGGACCTGAAGCCCAACAGCTAGCTACCTATTTAGGCTGGCTATTGCACAGCATCCGCGGAGGATTAATCGCGGGGTCACTTTTTATTTTGCCCGGTTTTGTATCGATTTTGGTGCTTTCCATTTTATATGCCGGTTTCCAAGAAGTAACCCTCGTGCAAGCGCTGTTTTATGGTTTAAAGCCCGCTGTTTTAGCCATCGTTGTGGAAGCGGTCATTCGCATTGGTCGTCGCGCCTTAAAAAACGAGGTGATGATTGGCATTTCAGCCTTGGCTTTTTTGGGTATCTTCTTTTTCAACATTCCCTTCCCCGTCATCATTTTATCAGCCGGCATTCTGGGGTATATCGGTGGCAAAGTGTGGCTTGAAAAATTTGATGTCATCAAGCAGCGAGAGGTAGGTGAGGAAGATGAAGAGGCATTTGTCATTACTGATTCGGTCGCGCAAGCTCAGAAACCCTCTGCCCGAAACGCGTACCGCATTTTAATCACCTTTCTCACCCTGTGGTTTATCCCACTGGGCATTTTATGGGCCACTTTGGGGAGCGAGCATATTTTTGTGCAAGAAGGGATTTTCTTTAGCCAAACGGCCGTTGTGACTTTTGGCGGTGCATATGCTGTACTCGCCTACATTGCTCAGCAGGCCGTCGAGGTATTTGGCTGGCTGCAGCCGGGTGAAATGCTGGATGGTTTAGGGATGGCCGAAACAACCCCTGGACCACTGGTCCAGGTCGTTCAGTTTGTCGGCTTTATGGGTGCTTTTCGCAATCCAGGCACGCTTTCACCCATGATGTCAGGCGTGATTGGCTCTATTGTCACCACATGGGTGACCTTTGTGCCCTGCTTTTTATGGATTTTTCTGGGGGCCCCATTTATTGAGTATTGGCGAGGGAACAAATCATTGACGACTGCGCTATCGGCAATTACGGCAGCCGTGGTGGGGGTCATTTTGAACTTAGCGGTTTGGTTTGCCCTACAAACGCTGTTTGGCGTGGTCGATGAGGTGAATTACGGCCGTTTGCAGCTTCAAATTCCACAACTTCAAACAGTTGATCTAGCCGCCTTGCTCATTGCTATTGGCGCATTTATTGCGCTCTTTCGCTTCAAGCTCAACATGCTTTACACATTAGCTATCAGCGCTGCCTTAGGCATGGCAGTTTTCTTACTTGGCATATCATAAGGAGATTTAAAAATGAACACCACAAACGTCCTCTTTCTCTGTCCACACGCGGCGGCAAAAAGCGTCATCGCCATGACCTATTTTCAAGATTTAGCCAACAAAGCTGATTTAAACGTCACAGCTTCCAATGCGGGTACCGAACCAGACCCCGCTATCAATCCAAAAGTAGACCAGCTGCTGCGATCTGAAGGGTTTAACCTCAGTGATTTTAAGCCAAAACATTTAGAAGAAGGCCAGCTTGCCGCAGCAGATATTGTTGTTTCGATTGGCTGTATTGAAAAGGAAGCTGTACCAACAGGCACCCAATTTTTAGACTGGTCGGATGTGCCTATGCTTAGCGATGATTTTCAAGGCTCAAGAAATAAAATTTTGGCCCATGCGAAAGACCTCGTAACGCGTTTAAAGGAGGCCGCTGGCTAAATATGCTCCTGAATGAAGGCGTTTTGGAATTTACCTTTTTGGTCAAATTGCTTGATAAGGGCTCGATAGTCCTCTAGTTTAGGATAGATATGGTGCAGATACTTGCCTGATAAATCAAAAAGCTTTCCCCAGTGTGGCCGTACTCTGAAGGGTAGCAAGGCACGTTCAATCTCTGGCAAAATTTTGTAAACCTCAGACAAATTGGGCTTCCAAGTAAAGTGGATCGCGGCTGAATCTTGTTGGTAGCAAGGGCTAAGCCACAGCCCGTCAGCCGCCACGGTTCGAATTTCGGAAATGAAAAGCTGCGGGGCAATCTTGTCTCGGATTTGGTGGATGGCCCTGAGGGCAGCAGCCCCGCTTTCGATCGGCACAAAATACTCAGACTGCAGTTCTTCGCCAAAGCTAGGGGTAAAGTCCATGCGAAAATGGGGCAATCTTTCAAACCAGGCACCAACAACCCCCATTTGTTCGGTACACGATTCAGCGGGAGCGGTATCGATCGGGTGATACGGCCGTTTTGCCAGCACGCCATCAAAAAAACGCTCCTGTGGCAAAGCCGAACGGCTATCAACCCGCTCCTTTAACCACAGTTGATTAATCGTCTCGCCGCGCCAATCGGTGAACAAACTCACCGAGTAGGCGGACGACATCACAGTTTGAAAATTTGTGGTAACTTTCTCAAAGGGTAAATTAGTATAAACAAACTGTCGCATGCTGAACGTTGGTAGTAGCACCAGCGTCACGTGTACAATAACGCCAAGATTGCCTAAATGCACCACCATGCCGTCAAACTGTGCCCCATTTCTTTGGCGAGAGAGCTCAATCAGGTCGCCCGCCGCATTTATCAAGGTTAGGGCTGTAACGGCCGTTGCTAAATTTCCGTTTTGACTGCCTGAGCCATGTGTGGCCGTCCCGATTGCCCCAACGACGGAGATATGCGGTAGAGATGCCATGTTGTGCAGGGCATACCCTTCAGCCGCCACCGCCAAACAAAGATCACCATAGCGCAGATTGCCACTGACAGTCACCGTTTTTTCTTGATGGTTAAAGTCGATTTTAGCGGGCAGTTTGTCTAGGGAGATATGAACGGCCGTTGTATCGGCAATCCGGTTAAAAGAATGTCTCGTCCCAAGCACGCGAAGTTTTGGCGTCTGGCGCACAATTTCTTGAAGTTCAGCAATTGAGGTTGGGTATTTAACGGCCGTTGCTTGGTATACAATATTCCCTGCCCAATTTTTTGCCTGCTCCATCATCTTCGCTCTCCTAACTTATTCGCCGCCACCGCTAGAATCAACATGGTTTTCATGGCCTGAAAAATAATTCATCAGGACACCAATCCCCAAGATAATCCATGGATCTATCGTATGGCTAGAATCAATTGACAAATCAAGCATGGTTCTATCTGCCCAGTTTCTTTTTATCAAAAAAACACCGAGCTGCGTTCCGTGCGGTTGTCCGTCGTAGACAGCAATCTGCGGCCGCCCCTGCTTTGTCAATGCCCCCCAAAATCCAACGGTCTCATAGGCAGGCACTCTTTTTGTGGTGCAAAGGAGAGAGCCATCTGGGTTTTTAAACCGCCACCCGCCAACCAATTGACCCGATTCAGCAAGCCCGATCGTCAAACCCTTTCGATAAATTCCGAAATGAGCTTTGGGAAATCCCACTTTATCCATCTCGCGAATTTCTAAAAGTAGCTTTGATTTTGTTTCATAATCATAAATATAGAAATGCCTCGGCTTATACTGTGATAAAGCTATCCAGAAATAAAAGGCTAAGCCAAACAATATGGCCAAAATAAAGGCAGCTAACCTGCTATTTAATGTCAGCCCGAAAACCCCCAAACAGAGAATGGCTATTGCGCCTCCGCCAACTAAACCCCAGATGGCCGCACTCGTGTTTTGCAAACTGTTCTCTTGCCGTACAGCACAAAACAGTTTTTCACCAGCACCGTCTTCAACGTCTGCTTGCTTAGAGTACCAAGAAGGATTGGTAAAGAAAAATTTTTTACGGCCGTTTATCAGGGCATCTTCATTCATATCAAATTAGGTGCTCCAAAGTTTCAAAATAAAAATCTTGTTGGCACAATAAAGCAATTATCCATCCCGACGCATTAAGCTAAAACTTTGGGCGGTTGGGCCGCCATTTGGTTGAGTGGCTAAAAAGAGGGCCAACGGGGCAACATCTTTAGGTGCTTTGACCCACTCCCCTAGCCCAAGCGTTCCGCGAATTTCTCCATCAGTGCCAGGCGTCATCTCTGTACGAACCGGACCGGGAATAATTTCATTAACGCTGATGCTATATGGAGCAAGCTCTTGGGCTAAGACGCGCGTCAGCATCCACAAACCCGCTTTTGAACTTGAATAAGCAGAGCGATTTGGAATTCCTTTATGACCTAAACCTGAGCCCATCAGCAAAATTTTCCCGCCGCCTCGTTCTTTTAAATGAGGAATAGCCGCCTTAGCAGTGTGGTACGCTCCCATTAAATTAATTTGAATCACTTCTGCCCAAATCTTGGGGTCACTTTCTTCAACGCTCTGTTGACTATGCGACACCCCAGCGTTAATTAGGACAATATCCACGCCACCAAAATTGTTATGAGCATGTTGAAAAAGGGAAACGGCCGTTTCAAAATCCGTCACATCAACCACAAAAGCGGAGGCCTTACCGCCAGCATTCTTTATCTCATTTGCCGTCTGTTCAACTTCATGAAAGGTTCTGGCGGCACAGATTACGGCTGCTCCTGCCTCAGCATAGGCTAACGCAATCCCTTTTCCAATGCCGCGCCCAGCCCCAGTTATGACGGCCACCTGACCAGACAAATCATTCATCAAGGCTGCTCCATCGCAATATACCAGCTCTTCACCTCAAATGTGAGTAGCCCACCAATGACTGCAGGGTCTTCACTGGCAAATTTTTCAAGCGCGTCTCGGCTCATGGATTGATCAGCAATCATCATACCACCCGAATCAGCGTCAGTGAACGGCCCGCCTTTATACAATTGGCCAGACTCGTGTAATTTAGCGTAATGTTGAACGTGTTCGATTACGCTAGGTTGTTCCCGAAAGCCAATGCCTTCTTTCCAGTTGGGTCCCGGTTTATGAAAGACGATATGCTTAATATTCATATTCTCCTAAAAAACAGTAAATTTTGATTGCCTTATTTTACCAAAGCCATTACGGAGTTGTAACCAATTTGAAATCGAAGAGGAACGTAAACGTGTCACACTTATTTAATTAACAACAGAAGGAGTATCTTGTGACAAGTTTTCACACCCGAAGAATAATTATTTTATACCTAATCAGTTTGGCTATTGTTTTATCTAGCTGCACCAATTTTTCAGAGTCATCTTCCTCAAATAGGCAGGAAACGGCCGTTTCCAAAACCAGCGAGCAATTATCCATGGAAATTGAAGCATACGTTGCACAACTAGAAGGGAAGGGATTTACGGGGGCCATTCTAATTGCCAGAGACGGTCAGATCCTTTATGAGCAGGGTCACAATTTTGCAGATGAGGCGGCGCAAATTCAAAATTCGGCCGAAACGATCTTTGATTCGGGCTCGCTTTCCAAGCAGTTTACGGCCGTTGCTATCCTGCAGCTAATAGAGGCAGAAAAGCTTCAGCTTGACAACACATTGAGGGAAATCTTTGAAAATGTGCCCACTGATAAATCAACCATTACCCTCCATCAGTTAATGACCCATTCATCCGGTCTGCCTCAATACGTTTATCAAGGGGATTTTGTAGAAACCAGTCGAACCGAAGCCGAACAGCTTGCTTTCAATGCGGAATTAGAACTTCAACCCGGTGAAGAATATTTATACTCAGATACCGGCTTTGGTCTTTTGGCCGCCATTGTTGAGAAGGTTTCAGGAACGCCATTTACCCAGTACATGGCCGAAAATATCTTTGAACCAGCCGGCATGATACGGACCGGATACTATAATGATCCGCAATGGGATAGTGAAGTTGTCGCCACGGGCTATAACGGGAACGATTCAATGGGATCAGCCGCCACGCGACCCGGTCCTTACTGGGGGTTATTGGGGTTTGGCGGGGTACTTACAACGGTTGGCGATTTGTTTGCTTATCAAAAAGCGCTTAACGATGGCACACTCATTCAAGAATCATCACTTGATATGATGTTTACGCCTCACGTCAAGGAGTACGCCAATGGAGACACGTATTACGGGTATGGCTGGGTCGTTGAGGAGCTTTCAGATACTGAATCCCTGATTTGGCACGACGGCAGCACGGACTCACAAAATGCTATCATGCTGATGGTGCGGGAAAAAGAGCAGTCTGAAAATCGGCTGGTGGTTATTGTGCTGGCCAACAAAATCGGCCGTAATCTTATTGGCCAGGAAATATTCTACGGCACCGACACAGGTTTCTCACTTCTCTCGGGAGCGTTAGCCAATCAGTTTGAAAAGCTTCCCCGTTACGCAAGGTAGCACACCCTTCACCAAAACCTGTCAGGTCTCGATTCAAATCTTAAACTTCTAATACCTACGGACCTGACAGGTTTGCAAATACCTACGGACCTGACAGGTTTGCATAAATATCATTCAGAAATTAAGTCAAATGAAAGCTCACCAAACGATTGTCCATTGATTTGCAAAGTGATCCGATGCTCACCTTCATACAAGCGTCGCGTGGTCATTAGCTTCATGGGGTGTTTTTTCTTTAGTGCAACCGTTTGCCCCGCTTCTAGCTCAAGCTGTTTCAGCTTAAACACCTTCTGCCCGGCTTTGTTCCCATCGGTTGCGAAGGTCATCATGTAATCGACGATTAAATTCTGCTTTTTGTTGGACGTAAAGGCGAGGTTAAATAAAAATGCATCCCCTACTTTGACCGTCGGCGTACTGCTCTCAAATTTCGTGATTGAAATATTTGGTGTCTCGCCAAACCCCAGCAGCTTAAATGCAGCCATATTGCCCTTCTTCACCAACGTCCGCAGGCTGTGCTTCGTCACGAAAGCCATCTCTTTCTCGTTCTGAAGGCCTGTTTTCTGCCAGCGCGTCAGGGTTTCAATCACAAGGTCTGGATCAACCTTGCTAATGTCGTTGAGGTGGTTGGCAACTGAACGCGTCACGTATCTTGTTTTATCTGCGAAGAGAAGATCGAGGATGGGCAACGGCCGTTTATAATCAATCACCAGCTTTTGCGCCCAGGGCAATTTCGGCCGTGTCCCCTCACTGGCCAGTCGCCGAACGTGATAATTACTATCTTTAGCGCACTTTTTTAAAAACGCCATCGTTTGGTCAGGGAAATCGTTAATAAAATTCCGAATCGGACCTTCAGCCGAGAACCGCTTTGTAATCGCTTTTAACGCGCGCAAAGAGATGGTTACAAATTCGGCCGTGCAACCGTAGGTCGCCACAAATTGGGAGAGCGGTGAGAGTATAAAATCACCGAAATCATCATCCGTTTTAGTTGGATCAAGTTCTGGTGGCAGCGCCTTCAAAATGATATCCAGCGCATCAGGATATTGATTAGGCAAATACGCATGAAGCGTATCAGAAATATGGTCAATCCGCTGCTTGAGCTCTAAGTCTGGGAAGGCCACAACCGTCTGTCTTATAAATTCATCCGCCTGAAATTGTGGATAAACGGCCGTAAATAATCCAGCCAAATATTCAACCTTCTCCTGATTAAACAACTGGTCTTTTAAAGAAAATGTGGTTTCAGCTTTCATGTACCTCCGTGGGGTTACAAGTAATAGGGGTAAAGTCGCAAAGCGGCGGGGACGCAAAGTGGCAATGGCGCAAGGTGCAGATTGCAAGTAGCGTGTATTGAGGTTGTGCGCCGTTTTTGCAAGTGCCCTACTCTACACGCCATCACTCACACACCCTGCCCTTTTCTCTTTACTATCCCCTCCCTAACGGTGCTGATCCACTAAAATCGGATTCCCATCCGGATCAACAATCACAAAACTGGCTGGCCCTTCACTGCTTTCATCCGCTTCTTGCTCAAAACTGATGCCCTGTTCACGAAGTGCTTTTTGAATTTCACGAACATCGGTAAAGCTTTCCGTATTCTGAGCGCTTTGATCCCACCCTGGATTAAACGTCAGAATGTTCTTATCAAACATGCCTTGGAAAAGCCCAATCACATGCTCTCCATTTTTCATGATGAGATAGTTGTGTTCTGGATTTCCGCCCATCGTAGAAAAACCCAATTTTTCATAAAATTCTTTT
>JBCCFD010000131.1:0-16812 GCA_039029915.1 Chloroflexota bacterium | reverse complement strand
GTGTTTAGGGGGGGACGCAGCGGATCACCTCAATCGCTTTGGGAATCGAACAGTCAGCGTCAGCTTATCCAAACCCAGTTGGATAGTGGGGAGATCGATCTCGTGATTATGATCTGCTGTTCAGAGGAATTTATCGCATCAAGTGGGACCACCGATCAAGCCATCTGGGATATTACAGAATATGCATTGGCACAAAACTCTGATACGAGGATCGGATTAGCCTTACCTTGGATCGATTTCCCCACAGATTATGCCGATGCCGCGGCGCACAGTGAGATAACTGATACACTATATCCACACTGGAAAAATCTAGCATCTCGCTTGAGCGTAGACTTTCCGGGAGTCGATGTATTCACCATCTACCATGGGGCTGCCGCATATGAGCTAAGGGAAATGTACGAAGCAGGAAATTTGAGCGATGTCACCCAAATGACGGGTCCTAAGGCAACATCACTGTTCACGGACCAAAAGGGACACGCTGGGCAAGTCCTACTGGATACCGGAACATTGCTTTGGTTGGCGGCTATTCATGATGTGGATATAACGACATTTCCCCCGTTCGAAGAGTACACAATAGATATCCGACTTATGGCTCAGCGAATTCTTGATGAACAGGATTAGGAATAGCGAAAATTACTGAACTCATCAACCCCGCTCAAGATGGGGTTAAGGGGGGCAATCTAGTCGCTGAGTATAAACTGAGCCTTGCTCTAAAGGATCTCAAAATGCTAATTAAGATGGCCGCCGAAGCGACGTGGTAGATTCGCCAACAGCCTCCTAACAAGGACTTGCACCTGATCTGGCGGCAGGTGAAACGGCCGTTAAATCGAAATTGAGCCTTTGCGGAAGTCGGTTTTCCCAATCATGATGTTGACGAGGGCGGGACGGCCGTTTCTAGCCGCCACCTTCGCATCTTGTAACGCTGGCAACAATTCCTCCGGTTTTTGGACACAAAAGCCCACGCCGCCGTACCCTTCCGCAACGAGATGATAATTGGTGCGCACAAGGTCAGTCCCCAATGAACTCCCCAAGAAAATGACCTGATCCCGCGCAATTTGTGCCCAAGAGGCGTCGTTGCCAATGATGGCAATAACGGGCAAGCCGTGGCGGGCCATCGTATCAAACTCAGCCAGCGTGTAGCCTGCTGAGCCATCCCCGTACAGCAGCCAAATTTCAGAGTCGGGCCGACACGCTTTTGAAGCCACGGCAAAGCCACCGCCTGCGCCCAGCGTACCAAACGCTCCTGGATCGAGCCACGTCAGTGGACCGCGCGGCCGAACAATATAGCTAGCGGTGGCCACAAAATCACCCCCGTCTCCAATGATGACGCTTTGCTCATCAACAACCTCTTCAAGCTGCTTAGCCACCCAAACGGGATTCACATATTCGGTTGGCTCGTCGGCGCGACCTTGAATTTCCATATCCCGTTCGGCGTTCCGGGCTTGGAGGGTGGTGGTCCAGTCGAGCCACTGCTCTTGCGTACCGGCTTCCCAATTTTCAGCCAGCATCCTCAGGAATTTACCCGCATCGGCAATAACGCCGATATCTGGTTTTTTGTTGAGGTTAAGGTCTTCTTTGCTTCGGTTAATGCCGATGTGGGTCGCTTTGCGGGGGATAGAACGGCCGTATCCCATGCGAAAATCAGCCGGCACGCCCGCCATCATAATCACGTCCGCCTCACGCAGTGCCTTACTGCGCTTGTGCCGAATGTGAAGATCATTCCGCCCTAGCAGACCGCGCGCCATCCCCGAGAGGAAGGTCGGCATACCCAGCTTGAGCACAGCGTCCTGCAGCGCCTGCGTTTGATTCGCTTCCAGCGTAGCCTGACTACCGACAATAAGCACCGGTTTTTGGGCTGACTTTAGCTTGCTCAGCACCTTTTCTAGTTCATTTGGCTTGGGAATGGGAGAAACATACGTTTTGTGATTGCTCGCCCGAACGCTCCACGCATCTTTAAAGAGACGGCGCATATGGTTACTCAAGTAAAGCCCCAGCACCTTGCCCCCGATCCCCCCACCGGTGCCGTCCAGCATCATCTCTTCAACAATTGAGCGCGGGTACAGTAAATCGAGCGGCACCTCCAAGAAAACGGGGCCAGGCACGCCCGTTTGCGCCATTTCAAACGCTTTTTCCAACAGGGGCACCAGCTCTTTCACTTTTTTAGCCGACCCAGACCATTTCACGATGGGTTTAACGAGCGAGAGCTGATCGATGTCCTGCAGCGCGCCCCGTCCTTTCAGGATTGTGGCGGCGGCTCCACCCATAATCACGACGGGGGATTGGGCCATTTGGGCATTTTTAATCGCGGTGATGGTGTTGGTTAATCCGGGGCCAGCCGTCACGGCAGCTACGCCGGGAACGCCCGTAAGTCGAGCCGTGGCGTCAGCGGCAAACACGGCCGTTGCTTCATGCCGCACGTCAATAATCTTGACCCCTTCTTTTTCAGCACCAATCAAAATCGGGGAAATATGCCCCCCACAAAGCGTATACAAAAACTTGACGCCCTGCTTTGCTAATACTTCACCAATCAGCTTTCCGCCGTTCATTTCGTCTGTAGTCATTCTATCCTTCGCTTTTTAGGGATTGGGGGCTAGGGATTGGGGACTGGGGATTGGGGATCGGTGTTCGGAATTTAGGGGGAATTTTAACCAATTACCTAATGACCAATGACTAATCCTTCGACATGCTCAGGGCAAATCGCCCAATTACCAATCCTCTATCCTACTGCCTCACTGCTCGATAAACCCGATTGTTGATGACAAAAAAGAAAGTCTGGAAATCGGGCGTGATGTCAAAATCTGAAATTTGGAAAAGAAGTTCGTTTCCCATTTCGTCTGTGGCGCGGAACTGGTCTAAAACATCTCCGGCCCGAGTGTTGTAGAGCAAGATGCGCCCGCTGCCAGCGTCAGCGACAAAAATACTGGTGCCCAACCCTTGCCCGATAAATTTAACGGCCGTTGGTCCCACCAGCGGCTGGATATCTGCGTTAAACTGGGACACTTCCGTTTCATCCCACTGTCGGCGCAGAGAGCGAGTGTCGTAGTAGCGAATACGGCCGTCTCCGTACAGCAACACCAAGCTGCCGTCCTCACTGTAGATGTCAAAATCCACCACGGCGGGTAAATCGGCAGGCTCACCAAACGCCAGCACCCGCTCATCCCCAATCACTTCAAACTGATCGCCGACGGGGAAATATTTCCAAATTTGCTCCGCACCTTGGTCTAAAATATAAAGCCGCTCATCATACGTCGTGATCGCCGCTGGCAGCTGCCATTCCACGGCAAACCCCAGCGAGGCCACAACGGTGTCTAGTAAATTAGGTCGATAGGACAGCAGGGCGCCGTTGGCGTCAAGGGCGGCCAAGCCCTCTCGCTGCACCGATTGCCCCTCAGGTCGCCAAAAAATATCAATGACCGGACCAACGATGTGCGAACCAATCGCTTGATCGGGGGAAATGATAGCGCTGGGAACGGCCGTATCTACTTCAAAGCGCTCATTGAGACCGAGCTGATACACAACACCCGTCAGACTATCGAGCAAAAATAGATCGCCACCGTCTCCCGGCTGAAGCACCACCGACGATAAATTGACCGGCTCCGTAAATTCATACAGCAAAGTGGCCGAGAGCCGCACAATGTTGTCCATATTATCGAGCGCCTGCTGGGCTTCTCGACGATACGCAGCCACATCGTTGTCACCCGGGCGCAATTCTGTTTCAACGACTTGAGCCAGGGCAAGCACCTCTTGATAATGGCCCCGCTGCTCATCTCGATTATCCGTTTGGCTAGCTAAACCTAAATTAATCGCCATTTCTTGCTTATATTCAGCCAGTTGCCGCCCCTCACTCCGCTGAATAAAGACACCGGTCACGATCCCACCAATAATCAGCGGAATAATGATGGCAATAAGCGCCGGAATCGCCCACCCTATTTCAGCCTCTTCCTCACCATCTAAAGTTTCTTCAGGCTGCTTAAACCGATCAAGCGAGTCAGCTAGATCATCCGTAAAGCGAGACAGCCCCAAAATGGCACGGGACGAAATGCGGCGAGCCGATTGCTCAATCCCTTTAGGCAGTAAAGGGTCATCCTCATGCGCGCGTTGGGGCTTACGCTCGGTTTCTGGAATTTGCATAACCGGGCGTGATTCACGCCGTGGCTGTGAGCGGATATTGAAGCGGCTTTTTTGTAAGGTAAGGGGCTGGGCGGCATCAGGTAATTGAAGCGGCACTTCATCTGTAAATGAAATCAGCATGAGTCGCGCACTATCGTGCCCCACCAAGCCTTTGAGCCCGTCTAGGCTCTCTGTCATTTCCACATCGATCAGAATTGGCTTAAAAAATTCCCGCTCTAAGTGAGCCAGGCGCGGATCTACAAAAAGTAGGGAATCATAGGGCTGGAGTCGATGATGATAAAACCGAATATCAATACCACTGGTGCGCCCAAGCGGCGTGATTCGGTCGGGTTCTTTGGGCGGCAACGTTTCAATGCCAAAGTTGCGCCCAATGTAGGCTAGTGATTCCCCGACTTGCACCGTATAAAGTTCGTCTTTGCGCAGAACAGCACAGCTAATGGCCCCTTCACGTGGGGTTTGACTGCCGGAGACATTGAATGCCAGTAGTTTTTTGTTGGCTATCAAAATGGCTTCACGAAGTGAGGAGGTTATACCGCCGCTAGAAGCGTAGTAATGCCCGCTGATGGTGTCGATAATATCTTGACTGAGAACGGCCGTTTCTTCGGCCGCCCCCGTTAATGACAAATGCACAAACAAAAAGTCAGATGAGCGCCCGCGCGACGCGCTGCGAGGCGGGGGCTGCACCCAAAGACCTGGCGTCATTGACTGGTCTTTTTGGTAGCCATCGACGATGTAAAGTTGACCCGTAATTGCTTGTAGATTCATCGCTTGTGAAGCATATCATGAGTGGTTGATTTGGCAACTGTGTCTGAGCGTAGCAGGATGGCATGAGCAAGTGAATTGGTAACAAGGTGAGGCGGTATAGTTGTAACTTTAACACTTTGCAACTTTGCCACTCTGCGCCTCACTGCTTCACCTAATCTGACCTCTTGAAACTAACTTCTTGACATCCGAAACGTTTCGGATTAAACTTTTAACGTATCCGAAACGTTTCGGTTATTATTTTGGCCCACTAGATGTCGCCCATTTCTAGTGTTAACATGCCAAAACCACGAGAAGAGAGATGAAAGTTACATTACGAGAAGTTGCCAAAAAAGCAGGTTTATCTGTTACGACCGTTTCCCGAGCTTTAAACGGACACGATGATGTGGCAGAAGAAACAAAACAGGCCATTCGATCTGTAGCAGATTCACTTGGCTACACGCCTAATCTCAACGCCCGTCGCCTCAAAACTGAAAAAGCTGACGCCATTGGGTTAATCATTCCCCAAGAAACGCTCCGCTTTTCTGACCCCTTCTTTAGCGATCTCCTATCAGGTATTGTGGAGCAAAGCTCACAGTATGGTATTGAGCTTAATATCACCACCCCCCTCTCGTCAGACAAGGTTGAAGAAACGTATCTGAACTACATTCGCAGTCGGCGTGTTGATGGCTTTATTCTCGTCCGTGTTCAAGAAAACGACCCGCGCATCGCTCTGCTTCAACAGCACAACTTCCCTTTTGTCGCTTTTGGGCATACGGCAGAGAGCACCTTCCCCTATGTGGATGAAGATGGCTCGACAGGTATTAAAACGGCCGTTTCTCACCTCGTCATGCTAGGGCACACCCGCATCGCCTGTATCACTGAGCCGCAGCATCTTGCAAAGTCAAAGGCTCGTTTACAGGGCTTTTTAGATGGATTGGCCGATCATGGCTTAACGGCCGATCCCAATCTCATTATCGAAGGGAACTTCCGCCAGCGCTCTGGATATGCCTGCACCCAAGAGCTTCTTGATAACGAAAATCCACCCACGGCCATTGTCACCGTCAACGACCTGTTAGCATTAGGGGCAATAACGGCCGTTCGTGAACGTGGACTCGTTGTGGGCAGAGATATTAGCATCACAGGCTTTGACGACATTCTACTCGCCGAATATGCCGACCCTCCCCTTACCACCCTCCATCAACCGGCTCACCAACTTGGCATTTTACTTTGTCAAACCCTCAACCAAGTCATCAATAAAGAAATAGAAAACCCACAAACAATTTTAGTCCCAGAACTGATAATCCGCGGCTCAACTGGCACAGCGCCAAAAAGTTGAATCAACCATATGGAGGTGATTAGCGACAAAATAACCCATTTAGCCTATTAAATTTTTACGCTTTTCTGATTTGCCAAAATTAAGAATTCAACTCATGAATTCGGAGGAGAACATGTTAAAACTTTCGAAAATTTTCACAATATTATTCGTTTTGGTCTTCTTCCTAGCTGCTTGCGGTGGTAGCGAAACGCCTGAAGAACCAGCAGAAGACACCTCAACAGAGGCTTCAACGGACGATGAAGCGATGGACGAAGACGAAGCCATGGACGATGAAGAAGCCATGGACGATGAAGAAATGATGGATGATGAAGAAATGATGGACGATGAAATGATGGGTGCCGTCTTCTTCTCAACCCAATTTAGCCCCGTTGAAGAACAAGAAGCATTCCGCGCCATTTTAGCGGAAGGTGGCTTTGACTTCACTGCATCAGAAGAAGGCCCCGCCCTAGACCAGATTCTAGCGGGCAGTGGCTCCATTGATGTATTTGGCGCGCTCCACGGTAGCTTCCCACCATTAGCTCGTGAAGGTGCCATGACCAACATGATCGACATCGCCGAAGATCTCAGCGACAGTCGCGACATCGCCCCAGGCTTCATCGACGCCGGTTTGCTTGGTAGTGATGACTTCCTTTACTACGTGCCGTGGATGCAAGCCACCTATATTATGGCCGCTCACACTGACGCTCTCCAATATTTACCTGATGGAGCCGATGTAAATGCCATCACTTGGGAAGAATTTGCCCAATGGTGTCAAAATATCTTAGACGAAACAGGGTCACAAGGTTGTGGTTTGCCACACGCCGGTCTTTTCCACCGCTTCCTCGAAGGGTATCTCTTCCCATCATTCACCGGTGGTATGGTTTCTAACTTCCGCAGCTCGGAAGCCATGGACATGATGGCGTGGGCACGTGACGTCCTGTGGCCTACCATTAACCCACAATCAATCAACTACGATTTCATGCAAGAACCACTCTTGTCTGGCGAAGTCATGGTTGCCTTTGACCACACAGCTCGCTTAATCGATGCGTTCAACGCCGAGCCAGATAACTTTATCGCCTTCCCAGCACCAGCCGGCCCTCAAGGTCGTGGTTTTATGCCAGTTATCGTTGGTTTGGGCATTCCTGCTGATGCACCTCATCCAGAAGCAGGTGCAGAGGTTATCGAATTCTTGACCCGTCCAGACGTTCAAGGCGCTGTCTTGGAACAACTTGGTTTCTTCCCAGTTGTAGATGGCGTTGATACGTCTAACTTACCGGTTGGTGTAGAAATCGAAGCGGCTGCAGTAAACGCCCAAGCAACTGCTCCTGATGCACTTCCAGCCCTTCTCCCAGTTGGTTTGGGAGACCGCGGTGGTGAAATCAACCAGATATTCCGCAATGCTTTTGACCGCATCGTTTTGAACGGTGAAGATATCGCAGCCGTTATGGATGAAGAAGGGAACAACCTGCAGGCCTTAATGAACGAAACTGGCGCACCTTGTTGGGCACCTGACCCAGCTGGTGACGGTCCTTGCCAAGTAAATCCAGCAGGTGAAGCATCAGAATCAATGATGAGCAGCGACTTGGTCTTCTTCTCAACCCAATTCAGTCCTGTTGAAGAACAAGACGCTTTCCGCACCATCTTGGCTGACGGCGGTTTTGACTTTACTGCTTCTGAAGAAGGACCAGCACTTGACCAAATCTTGGCCGGTAGCGGCTCGATTGACGTCTTTGGCGCTCTCCACGGCAGCTTCCCACCATTGGCTCGTGAAGATGCCATGACCAACATGATCGATGTCGCTGAAGACCTGCTAGACAGCCGTGATTTGGCACCAGCTTTTATTGACGCTGGTTTACTTGGAACGGATGACTTCCTTTACTATGTGCCTTGGATGCAAGCAACTTATATTATGGCGGCTAACGTTGAAGCGCTTGAATACCTACCAGACGGTGCTGATGTCAATGCCATTACTTGGGAACAGTTTGCCCAATGGTGCCAAAACATCCTCGATGAAACAGGTGAAGCTCGCTGTGGTTTGCCACATGCTGGACTGTTCCATCGCTTCCTAGAAGGGTATCTCTATCCATCATTCACCGGCGGTATGGTATCTAACTTCCGCAGTGACGATGCTGCAGAGATGATGGCATGGGCACGTGACGTATTGTGGCCAACCATTCATCCACAATCAATTAACTACGACTTCATGCAAGAGCCTCTCTTAGCTGGTGAAGTTTGGGTGGCCTTTGACCATACCGCTCGTTTGATTGATGCATTCAACGAAGACCCGGAAGGTTTCATTGCCTTCCCTGCGCCAGCTGGTGAATACGGCCGTGGATTCATGCCCGTTATCGTTGGCTTAGGCATCCCCGCTGATGCGCCTAACCCTGAAGCTGGTGCGGAATTGATTGAATACCTGACACGCCCAGAAACACAGGGGGCTGTATTGGAAAATCTTGGTTTCTTCCCCGTTGTTGACGGTGTAGATACCTCTAATTTGCCAATCGGTGTCGAAATCGAGGCAGGGGCAGTCAACGCCCAAGCGACAGCATCTGATGCACTCCCAGCCCTTCTACCGGTTGGTTTGGGTGACCGCGGCGGTGAAATCAACCAAATTTTCCGCAACGCCTTCGACCGAATCGTTTTGAATGGTGAAGACATCGAGACTGTTCTTCAAGAAGAAGGTGACAATTTGCAGGCACTGATGAATGAAACTGGCGCACCCTGCTGGGCACCTGACCCAGCCAGTGATGGTCCTTGCCAAGTTAACCCCTAATTTTTTCCTATCCTTAGTTAAACAATAGTTGTATTGTCATGAGTGAAAGCCTGCTTTCACTCATGACAATCTCATAGAGTTTCTTATGAAAAGACGAAATTTAGCCCCTTATTGGCTAATTCTCCCTTCGGTTATCTTCTTGTTACTATTTTTTGCCTATCCTATGGTGCGTGCTTTTACATTGGCGTTCTACGATGATGAAGCTTCACTTTTGCTTCAAGACACACCAAGCCTTTCCGGCAATGAAGCGGGACGTCTACCTCAAGGGACGCAGATCGCCATCCTCGGACGTCAAGGCAATCTACTAGATGATACATCAGCAGAGGAGACCAATTTGCTCACGGAGCTTTGGTTTCAGGTATCAGGAGTCGATGCGGATGGCAATCCAATTGAAGGTTGGACCCCAGAAACACGTATTCGCATTCGTGAAGAGTTAGATGATGGAACGCCTGTGATGGGCACGGTACGTACAAAGTTAGGCAGTACGGCTGATCCATTAACGGATGTGTTTGCCGAGCCAAATGAAGCAAGTGATATTATCGGCAAATTGGAAGCTCGGACTGAAATGCAGATTGAAGAGGTTGTCACGCTTGAAGTTTGGTATCAGGTGACAGGCTCGGCTGAAGAGGGTGGTTCTGAGGTAACGGGTTGGGCACCTTCTCGCTTTATTCAAGTATTTGGTGATGAGGAAAACGGCCGTGTTGATCGCGGGAACACTGGTGAATTTACCACCGCTTTCTTTGAAAAAATGCTTAACGATCGCTTTTTCACCCCGGCTTGGCAAACCACCTTGCTGCTCATGGTCATCATCATACCAACCCAATTTATCCTTGCCATCATTATGGCACTCGTCATTCAGGCAAGGCTGAGATTTAATAGCTTGTTTTTATACATTTACGCCATTCCACTGGGTGTATCCGAGCTTGCCGTAGGTATCCTCTTCTTTGCCATTTTTACCCAAAACGGGCTTCTCAACTCCATCCTGCAGGGATTAGGCATCATTGACCAGGCGTCACCCTTTTTAACGGCCGATACCCGCGGTTGGATCATCGCCGCCATTTGGCTTGCCGAAGTTTGGCGGGCGACCTCTATCGTCATGATCATTGTGGTGTCTGGGTTACAGGCTATCTCAGATGAAGTTTTGGAAGCCGCCGAGCTATTTGGCGCCAGCTACTTCCAGCGCTTACGCCACGTCATCTTGCCATTGTTAAAACCCAGCCTGCAGGTTGCACTCATTTTACGCACTATCTTAGCCTTACAGGTATTCGCTGTTGTTATTGCGCTAAGTGGGGGTGACGTTGTCACCGTGTTAGCCAACGAAACATATCGGCAATATGATGAATTTAGAAACGCCAATGTGGCTTCAGCTTATGCAATCTTTATTTTATTGATTTCTATGGCGAGTGCTGTCTTCTACTTGAGGGCCGTTCGCACACAACAGGAGGTCTCAGCCGCATGAGCCTATCCGCTGAAACAAAATCGCTCCATGAGCAAATGCTTCGTATTCAAAAACGAAATCGCATTTTCACCTACCTGATTGCCATCTTGATTGCCCTGTGGATTGTGGTTCCCATCTTATTCATTTTCTCAATGGCATTCACGACACAAGAGGCTGTTCGTGCCTATCCAAAGGGGATTCTTCCCTTTATCCCATTCTCAATGGAAACGATGCGTTTCTTCCTAAACTCTGACGGGGTTATTGAGGGTGTCATCAACAGCATTATTGTGGCTGTCATTACGCTCGTGCTCTCAACAGCCATTGCCGTGCCTGCTGGCTACGCAATCTCGCGCTATTTTTTCCCCGGCCGAGATTTTTATCGTCTTGCGATCTTAACAGTACGCGCCTTTCCCATTGTTGTGCTTTCAATTCCGCTCGCCGTGCTTTTCATTCGAGTGGGTATCTTTGACAGCATCTACAGTTTGGCGTTGATGCACACGGCTCTGGCCTTGCCCACCACAGTTTTGGTTGTTGGGAGCGTCTTTGCCAGTATTCCATATGAGTTAGAAGAAGCGGCACAGGTGTTTGGCTGTACGCCAATTCAGGCGTTTATGAACGTTGTGATGCCGCTCGTGCTTCCCGGTATTGCAGCATCAGCCGTATTCACCTTTGTACTTTCATGGAATGACGTATTTGCCGCCTCGATTTTGACCGTTCAGAATCGGACGCTGCCAGCCCAACTTTTGGTTGCTTTGGAAAACTCTTCAGAAGCATACCAATTCGCTGGGGGCTTTTTCATGCTCATTCCGGCACTTGTATTTATGTTCTTTATTCGCCGTTACCTCTTTAATATGTGGGGGCAGGTGACAAAGTAGAGATTGGAGATTAGGTGATTGGTAATTGGTGATTAGGTAATTGGGTAATTGGGTCTTTTTATTATTTCTAAATGACTAAGCTACTAAATTACTGAATGATTGATTAACTAAATTACAAAAGAAAAACCTCATGGCACAAATAGAAATAAAAAATGTTTTTAAACGATTTGGTGATTTTGTAGCCGTCAATGACGCTAATCTGACAATTGCCGAAAAAGAGTTTGTTGTATTAGTTGGTCCTAGTGGCTGTGGCAAAACGACATTGCTGCGCACCGTTGCCGGTTTAGGCATGGCTGATGAAGGGCAAATTATGATTGGGGGGCGTGATGTTACTTATCTACCGCCTCGAGAACGGAAGATATCGATGGTTTTCCAAAGCTATGCGATATTTCCCCATATGTCTGTGAAGGACAATATTGCATTCGGCCTAAAAATGACCGGTGTCGATAAAAAAGAGACGGATCGCCGCGTGCATGAAGCGTCCGAGATGCTCCATATTGAAAATTTACTTGATCGTTTTCCTAGCAAAATGTCAGGGGGTCAGCGGCAACGTGTGGCCGTTGCCCGCGCCATTGCCATGCAGGCAGAAGTTTTGCTAATGGATGAGCCACTTTCAAATTTGGATGCGCTTTTGCGTTTGGAAATGCGGGCTGAGCTTAAAAAATTACTGAATGATATTGGGGCAACCACTATCTATGTGACGCATGATCAAATTGAAGCATTAAGTATGGGTGATCGCATCGCTATCATGAAAGATGGGGTCATTCAACAGGTTTCAGAACCCACAACACTTTATGATAAGCCAAACAATCAATTTGTGGGCAGTTTCATTGGCAATCCACCAATGAACTTTATGCACGGCATGGTGCAAAAACAGGATGGTCAGCTAAAGGTAGCCGTTGGTGATGCTTCGCTCACGCCAGACAATCAAGCAAAGGGGCTACTTTCTGGGTATACTGACCGGGAAATTGTGTTGGGAATTCGTGCTGAAAATATGGAAACTTTGCTAGAATCAGCTCCTGATGCTATTCCAGTGACGGTTGATGTTGTTGAGCCGCTTGGGTCTCAAAACTTGCTAACCGTAAAAATGGGCAGTGATACGATTAAGGTATCTACCCACCCTGATATGGGGATTCAATCAAATCAACAAGTGTGGTTGAGATTCCCTGCTGATAAAATCCGCTGGATCAACCGAGATAGCGGAAATGTTCTTTATGAGTAGATATACGTTTCAAAGTTGAACCTAATAAGCAGACAAAGCCTGACCGTCTTTAGCGTTAGAAAACGGTCAGGTTTGTGTCGTTAAGTCATATCGATAAACAGTCTAGCGGACACCGTTAAAATTTTATGAATACAAACGCCCATATTATTAATCATACCCATTGGGATAGAGAATGGTTTTTATCTTCCATTTACACCACCCAGTGGATCCCTACATTAGTTGATAAATTGGTACAGTTAGCTGAAGCCAATCCTGATTTTCGATATTTTTTGGATGGTCAGACGCTTATTATTGAGGACTTATTGAAATATGATCCTTCTTATGAAGAGCGTGTCCGCTCTTTAATTGAGAATGGCAATTTGTCTATTGGTCCTTATTATTGCCAACCAGATTGGCAGTTAACCTGCGGGGAGCTTCATTTGCGCAATCTTGAATTTGGCGCAAAGGATATGGAAACATTTGGTGGTAGAGTCGATGCTGGATGGCTTGTAGACACATTTGGCCATATTGCGCAGGCTCCTCAAATTCACAAAATGTTTGGTCTAGATTCCGTTTATGTATGGCGAGGCGTACCACAGCTTGAACCTTATTTTGAGTGGGTAGGTAGTGATCATACGGCCGTTAAAGCGATCGATCTTTTTGGCGGCTATCGTAATTTGTATGGCGTGTCTCATGCTCCAAATGTTGCTGTTCGTCGACTGACTTCTGAAGTTGAAAAACTATCACCTTATTACCCCACCCCGGATATCCCACTCTTTGATGGGTATGATTTGGAAGACAACCCAGAAGACCCGCTACGTTTTTATGAAGGGTATGAGATACCTGAGTCCGTCAATTTAATTGAAGCGACACCGAGCAGCTTTATCAAAGATGTGTGGCCCAAACTCAATGGCATCCCTTCAATCCATGGGGAGCTTAATTCAGGTAAATTTGGCGCCACCTTTCCCGGTACTTTCTCATCACGCAATTACCTGAAGCTATTAGCGTATGATTGCGCGTCATTGTTATATCGTCGTGTCGAACCTTTGGCAGCAATGGCAAGCAGGGCCAAACGGCCGTTTCCAGTCCAAAAGATTGAAAAATGGAGCCGCTTACTGTTACAGAACGCCGTTCACGACTGCATTTGCGGCGTCAGCATCGATCTCGTTCATGAAAAAATGGAAGATATCTATCGGCGTGTTTTTGATGAATGCACGGCCGAAATTCAAGACAGCCTGTCCTATTTCATGGGAAGCTTCAAAGCAGGCACCTATGCCGTCAGCAGTAACCCGATACCGTTTCACGGGGTAATTTTTGATCAAAAGCAGGTACATACTGTTAATACATCTGGCGTTGGCGTATGGGAGGTGGAGCAATCCCAGCCCATCATGGCGACAATGGAAACCGTTAACACCTTTTCACGCGGAGATATTTTAGTGCGAGAGGATGGCACGGTACAGTGGCAGGATGCGGTTCTGGGGCGTCTAGTCGTCATTGAGGATCATGGTGATACCTATTCGGATGAACCTGGATCGCTTTTAGGCACTGTCGAAAAACAAACCCCGTTGCTTCTTTTTGCATCCTCCCTAACCCATGATGACTTAACATTTGAAGCTTCTTTTAAAAACGATGAAATTTCAGTTTCAGCAACCGTTAATATTCGTCTTGCAGATGATGCTCTCCCTCGCTGGACGATTGACCTCGATTCAACAGGCGTCAATTTTAGAGTTGATTTCGTTTGTGAAACGGCCGTTTCCGGCCAGATTTTCGCGGGGATGCCATTTGACACTATTGAAAGAATCGCCGCCGACAGTGATCTGCTGCCACGTAATTTAGAGGGGACGGACGCCAAAATATTTATGGGTCAGCGCGAATTAAATGAAGTGCGCTTCTTTCCCTTTCATGAACATGTGGGCATCAGCAACGGCCAGAAAACAGTGGCTATTTTTGCACGCGGCGGCAACGCATATCAAGCGGACGAACAGGGTGCGCTTAGAATCTGTCTGCGCCGCTCGTCTGAATGGTTGGCAAAGTCGGGACTAAACAACCGCATTGGGGATGCAGGGCCGTTTTTCTATGTGCCTGACGCCCGCTGTGAGCGCAAAACAACGCTTGAGTTAGGTGTATCTATCGGCAACACGGCCGTAAATTCACCAGCCTTCCAAGCCATCAATCAGCAGTTTCACAATCCGCCCATGATTGTAACGAGTCAAGGAACTGGTGCGGCAAGTTCGTGGCAGCTCCTGCAAGAAGATGTGCCCTTAAGCAGCCTAAACGTTCAAGACAACAGCCTCATTTTGCGAACATTTAATCCAACAAACCAGCCAATCACGCTTTCCAAACCATTTAAAACAGTCGATCCCTTTGGCAACTTGTGTGGGGAAACGGTCACGCTTAAACCAAAGAAAATTATGTCATTAGTGGTGCCAGCGGTGGAAACGGCCGTTGGTCAGCCAACAACCATCGAGTGGAAGAACGCCCCTCAGTGGCGAGTTGGAAAAAATCAAAGTCGACCCCATGAGACAGCGTTACTGCTGCTGCAAGAAAAAGTAGCCGAATTAGAGGTAGAGATTAAACAGATTGCGGCTCAATTAGCAGACTGTCCAGATGATTATTTGCTCCAGTGGAAAACCTTTGCCTATCAGCGAGAGCGTTTAGAATATTTGCTTTCAATTCATTTAGCCAAACTAAAAATCCAAAACGGCGACACCGTTCCGCATAGCTATCTGTATGAGCCAGATCCAACGATTGTTGAAGTCGGTGCTCAGCTCAATCAGCTTCGCATTAAGCGCCGTATTTTTGATTATGTTGTGGCAGCCCTGTAATCACAAAACGAATATGAGCACCATACTTAAACTTGTGACCTTTGTTTATGGCGAAGAGCCTGCGCAAACGATTGTTGAAAAAATTGAAGCGCTCATTGATGAATTTCGGCCCGAAATTGTTCCGCCAAGTCAATTTTTTACAGAACAAGATGTGATTCTAATCACGTATGGCGACATGGTTTCGGCAGAAGGTGAACGGCCGTTAGCCACCCTGCACACCTTTCTCAACCACCACGCCAAAGAGATCGTCAACACTGTCCACATCCTGCCCTTTTACCCCTACTCGTCAGATGATGGTTTCTCTGTTATTGACTACACGCAAGTGAACCCAGATTTTGGCAACTGGGATGATATTAAACGACTAAGACAAGATTTCAAGCTGATGTTTGATGCGGTTATCAATCATATTTCACAAAAATCGGAATGGTTCCAAGCGTTTTTAGAAGATGAAGCACCCTATAGGGAATACTTCACGGTCGTTGACCCCCATGAAGATTTAACGGCCGTCTTTCGGCCGCGCACTCTCCCCCTCTTAACACCCGCCCAAACACCCAGCGGACTCAAACACGTGTGGACAACATTTTCAGCAGATCAAATTGATTTAAATTACGAATCTGTTGATCTATTGTTGGAGATTTTGAGAGTGTTGCTTATCTATGTTCAAAATGGGGCAGACCTCATTCGGTTGGACGCTATTGGCTTTATGTGGAAGGAAATTGGTACTCGCTGTTTGCACCTGCCGCAAACACACACCTTAATTCAGCTGATGCGATTGGTTCTTGAAGAAGTGGCACCAGCAACGTCCCTTGTCACAGAAACCAATGTGCCGCATGAGGAAAATATCAGCTACTTTGGAAACGGCCGTAACGAAGCCCAAATGGTGTACAATTTCTCGCTTCCCCCGCTGACTCTCCACGCTTTTCACACGGGTAACGCGACGATCTTATCTGACTGGGCACGTACCTTAGCACCTCCATCAGACACAACAACCTTCTTTAACTTCTGCGCTTCACACGATGGCATTGGGGTAACGCCAGCCCGCGGCATTCTCTCTGAACACGACATTCAAGCAATGGCCCACCATATCGAAAGGCTGGGCGGCTTTGTGTCGTACAAAACAAACAGTAACGGCACGCAGGCGGCTTATGAGCTCAATATGAACTATTATGATGCGCTCAAAAACCCAGATATCGCTGAAGATACTCAGATTTGCATCAACCGATTTTTAACCTCGCAGGCCATTATGCTTGCCCTTCGCGGTGTGCCGGGCATTTACTTCCATTCGCTTTTTGGCTCTCTAAGCTGGTTCGAAGGGGTTCGGCAGACCCAGCACAACCGCACCATCAATCGCCAAAAGCTCACCAAGGCTCAGCTTGAGACTGAAATAAAAAATGGCCGGCGTTACGCCATATTTTCTGGATATTCAGCCTTCCTAAAGGCGCGAAAAAAGTGCACGGCCTTTCATCCCAATGCCCAGCAAACGGTATTGGCATTGCATCCAGCCGTCTTT
>JBCCFD010000130.1:0-16845 GCA_039029915.1 Chloroflexota bacterium | reverse complement strand
TTTTCCAAAGCTTCACTGGCCCTGCGATTATTCCAACCACCATAGTTTTGCCCGCGCACAATCGCTTCCTGACTCCAAAAATCGTAGAGATCAGGATCATCCGTTGGTAACACATCAACGATTGCTAAATCAAACTGCCCCATGCGGAGCAGATCGCGCAGTTCGGTACCGGTTGAAACAAACATCGCTGTTGAACCAACTCCAAGATCATTCATTTGCAAAGCGAGTTGCTCAACAACCCCCCGATTTCGTACCAAAGATATAATATCAAGCGTTAGTTGAGACGCCTCATTTTGCCGAATGGCGGCACCTTCATCTAGGACCCACCCTTCACCAGCAAGTCCAGCAGTTGCACTAAGCACATTTGTTTGAATAGGCGTTACAATTTGAGGTGCAAACGCCCACGAAGAGGATAAATAGGGACCATCGATTGGAACGGCTTGCCCATCTAACGAGGCATCGATCAATCGTTGACGATCGATGCCAACGGCCAGCGCCTGACGCACCGCATTCGATTTAAGGGCGTCATGACCTGAGTCTCGTAAATTAAACAAAACCATCCCCACGCGATTGGTGGAATTGGTTACAAGCTGAGGCTCACCCTGCAGCACCTCGGGTAACGCTTCGGCGGGGATTTGACTGAATCCATTTATCTCGCCTGCTGTGAAAGCCTGACTTAATGTTTCAAAATCGGGGAAAAAACGATAAGCTATCCCCTCAAGCAGCATCTGCTGTGAACTTACATTTGGGAGCAACCGTAGTTGACCAGTTTGAGTCCAATCTTGCTCTAGGTCTATCTGATAGGGGCCAGTTCCCACAGGAAAACGATTGAATGGGAGACTTTCAATATCAACGGCCGTTACGCCAGCTAAAATATGTTCGGGTAAAATCCCTCGGGTTGTCGCTTCAAGAAAGGGAGCATAAGGTTCTGACAGTTCAAATAAGACCGTGAACTCATCAACCTTTGTCATTGATACTGTTTGCCAAAGGCCTTTCAAGGCCGGTGAAGCTGGAAAATCAGGCAGTTGAAGCAGTTCATAGGTAAAAATGACGTCATCCGCGGTAAACGATTCACCATCGTGCCACTGAACGCTTGGGTTGAGATTAAAGGTAACGGCCGTTCCATCTTCGCTGACTTCCCAATTCTGAGCCAGCGCACCGACAAAGCGCCGTTGGTTTTGATCATATCGCACAAGCCCATCAAAAATAAGAGATGAAATTTGCCGATCAACGGGTAAGCCGTCATTCAAAAGAGGATTAAGAAATCGGGGTGCTCCCACAATCCCTTCAACGAAATCGCCACCGCTGGACGCCGTGAGCACCGTGCAAACTTGCTCACCGTTTACTTCCGATTCAACAATAACAGGAGGTGGGCCAACAGATGTTTCTGCTCTAAAAAAGAGCAGGGCAAAAACCAAACCAAGGCCGGCAATTGCCAAAAGAATTGGCAAACGCAAACTAGCGTTCATATTAAAATCAATTTGGAGAAGGTTGAGCTATTGCCCCATCGCCAAAAAGGTAAAAACTGTATTGATCATAAAAAGAATGGAGCAAGCAATCGTTACGCGATGCAACGTTGCCTCGATTCCCCGACGGGTTCGGAAACTGCCAAAATCTCCACCGCCACCACCGCCAAAGAAACCACCCAAATCGTTTCCACGAGTTTGAAACAGGACTAAAACCACCAGTGAAATGGCTAAAATGATTTCAATTAAACTGAGGGCTGGGGCAAAAGGTGTTAAATTCATAATTATCCTTCAATCAGGTAAATTTTTATATTTTAGTCTCAAAAAACAGTAGGCAAATATGCCAAAACGAGTAGCATTATAACAGTGTCATCCTTTCCAGTCTACTGACATTTACGCTGTAATCCCACTGTGGTACACTTCTTCTTTGTAGATATTAAGTAAATCACTGTAGATATTAAGTAAATCACAGACGATTGTATGAAACAATAAAAGCCGAGGTTTGTGATCAACTCGATAATTGACATAATTTTTAAACGCTTCACTTTAGAAGGCTTTCAGTCAATTACAAAATGCAAATGGAGTGCATTTTGATCGAAATTCAAAACGTATCAAAAAGTTTTTATACGTTTAAAGCGATTGACGGCGTCTCGCTAAAAATCCCAATGGGCGAGGTCGTGGGTATTCTTGGCCCAAATGGGGCGGGTAAGTCAACGCTCTTCAAACTCATCTCTGGGCTTTTAAAACCAGATGATGGGGATATTTTGGCGACAAACGGCCGTATTTGGCCGAAAATTGGCTACAAGCCGGATCGGTTGCTTTTGCCCAATCATCTACGCATTGGTCAATATCTCAAAACAATTGCTCGCCTGAGCAACGTCCCCGAACAGGTCGTTCAACAAACTACATTTGATAGCTTAGTCAAAGTTGATTTAGTAAACGCTGCAGATAAAAAAATACGCGATTGCTCAAAGGGTATGCGTCAGCGAATTGGGTTGGCTCAGGCGCTTATTGGCAATCCCCCTTTATTGTTGCTCGATGAGCCATCTAACGGCTTAGATCCCACTGGCCAGTCTGACATGAACCGACGCGTACAAGAACTACACGCTGAAGGGAAAACGATCATTATCAGCTCTCATCAGCTCCATGAGATTACCAAAACATGTACACAGCTCGTGATATTAAAAAACGGCCGTATTCATTACGAAAAAAGCATGTCCGATGCGCTATCCACCAGTTCACACACAATCATCGAAACAGATAAAATCGTTGAAGGGGCTTTGGCCACACAAATTTTATCGCTTCATGACGATGTCCAGTTTGATGGGCTTAGCGTCATTTTACGCAACGAGGCGATGTCTCTGCGCCGTCAAATCATCACCATGCTTTTAATGGGTAATTACGATGTTGTCCACGTGGTAGAAAACAAGCGCTCGCTCGCTGAAATATATGCAGAGGTCGTCGCATGATCCAACGAATCCAAGTTTTAGCCAGTTATTTTCTGCGCCGCCTCGTTGGATCAGTCTCAGGTGCACTTTATCTGTTGTTTACATTAGGGTATTGGTTGGTGCTCTTTAACCCTCAACAACTAACCCCAGATACTGATTACTTTATTCTGGTGGCCGGGCTGTTTGGACCCATTGCCGCATTTCTGATTACCCTGACGTTTTCAAACTGGGCGAATCAAGCAATTAACTATCCGTTCTTGGTCCGATTGCCTAGCCGTGTCGAGTATTTAACAGCCCTGTTTATTTCGGCACTCGTTACCACAATGACTCTACAGCTCATTCTAGCAATTTTAGCCATCGTTTTTCACGGTCCAGATCTCTCCATATTTCAATTTCTTGAAATCCCACCCTTATGGCTAGCCCCAACGGTTTTGGCCATCACTTTAGCAATGCACGCTACCGACCTCGTCTCATCTGGCTGGTCACGGGTCTATATTTTCGGTCTACTCGCCTTATTTCTCTTTGGGCAAAACATTTCAAATGAGGGACTCATTCGAGGTCTAAACGGGCTGAGTCGCTACGCATCAAACCAAGGTTGGTTTAGCGCGGTCAACACTGTTTCTAGTTGGACAAACAGCTTGGCAAACAGCCCCGCTAATTTATTCACACGGATTACAAATGCTCTTTTCTGGCCATTTGACGCCATTGCAAGAGCCATTTTAAATGGTAATTTTACGGGCACTCAAGCCCTAGCTCCCGCAATTTTAATGTTATATGCCACCATTTTATTCATCTTGGCGGCCGACTTATTTGTAAACAAAGATTTAATTTTAACCGAGGCGTAATGCTATGGAATGTTGGCACTGTGAAAGACCATCCCATGCTCACTGTCAATTTTGTGGGCGCGCAGTGTGTAAAACACATGCTAAAGAAAAGCCCTTCCTCTTACACACCTACCGTACAGCCCAAGGCAAATATAAAGCATTTGTGGTGCGTCGTGCCGTTTGGTGCGGTGTTTGCGAACCACAAACCGATCCCATTGAACTAAAAAACATGGAATAGCTTTTGCCGTTCACGAGCGATTCACGGCAAAGTACAATAGATTACACGTAAGCGGTATTGCAAGATTATTGACAATCTACACGAAAAGATTCATACTGTTTGTAAGATTGCACAGATTCAATACACCACAAGTTTTACCAAATGATCAGTAAGATAAAGTAGTAGGAATTAGTAAGTAGTTAGAAGTCAAAAGTTAGGTAAAAGGGTAAGGTCAGCGCAGTATCCAACTTTTATCTAAACAAGCCAACTTTTTTCACTATCACTCAGCACTAACTCCCTCATGATGTAAACGCATACACGTAGGAGGTCAAATCGTGTCAGAAGCATTAGATAAAGTTGTTTCAAAAGCAGTTCAAGATGAAAACTATCGCAAATTATTGTTAAGCAACCCAGCGGCCGCTTTAGCTGGCTATGAAGTGACGGATGAAGAACGCCAATTGCTGGAGAATCTCAATGAAGCAACGTTCGATAAGTTTGCTGGGGACCTTGGCGATCGAGACACCAAAGGTATTTGGACACCTGGGGCTGGCTAATTTGGCTCAAAATCCCAGGAAATGCAAATTTCCTGAAACATTCTTTCAACTTAAAAAGTTAAAAAGACACCTCTCGGGGTGTTTTTTCATTTACAGCATTTAGTTTTATTAAGTGGGCCTCGATTTCTATCAAAAGTGCTTTTACGGCCGTTTCATCCTCATTCGCTCTCAACCGTTCCTGAACGGCCTTTAAGGTATTTTTCTTATCATAGAACTTAGCCCGGTCAATCGCATGACGAGCACTCAACATCAGGTATTCTGTGGCTTGATGTTCATTTGACTCAATTAAAGCTATGCTTTGATAGATAAGGGGTAAATAATCAGGGCATCCATCAGCATGCGCAGATTCTAACGCCACATTGAACAATCCCATCGCCATATTTTTTTTACCAAGTTGAATATGTAATTGACCAAGAAGATAATTTACTGCTGGTTTCCACCATGAATAATTCTGTTTTTCGATGATTTCTGCAGCCTTTTCTAGTACACCTAAGCATTCTGGCTCACCTTGTGCCAAATAAACTGCCCCTTTGCCAATTAGGTAACGAGCCTCGCCCTCGGAGTGTAACGCTGAAAGTTGTTCAATTATCTTCTCAGCTTTTTCAAAGTACACTAGGGCTTCATCAAATTCTTCCTTTGAAAGGTGGTATTCAAAACCAAAGAGTAAAAATACCTCAAGCAAACCTTGATTGTCTTCCATCACAGTAAAAAGATTCATTGAAAGTTCGAAAGTATCCAACGCTTCGTTATACAGTCCCAGGTAAGTCAAGATTTCTGCTTTATTGCTATAGGCTCGAGCCAAAAAATTTCGGCTTGTTGTTTGGGCAAATTCAATTGCCTGATTGACAGATTGGAGCGCAGCTTCGGGTTGCCCAATTTGAAACTGGATTAAGGAAACATTGATGTAGGAAGCCGCAATATTTGCTGGGACATTGAAGTCCTTGGACATTTCTACGCTTTCCAACATCGCATCCAGCGCTAAATTTAGATTCTTCTGCTGATAGTTTACAAAGGCTATGGTTTCTAGCACTAGTGCCATGCGAACCTTATCATCCAGTTTTGAGCAAATTATCCGCGCCACTTCCAGATTTTGGAGTGCACTGTCAAAATTTCCTAAAACCGCTTCAGCATAACCAAACCATTGATAGGCGCGGGCTAATTCTGGTGATTCTTGATTTTCATCAAGCAGTGTAATGACTTTGTACGCAAACGACTTGCCATTTTCAAAATCTCCTTGCCGACATTTAAGCTCAGCAATTAGATTAAGAACGCTAGGATATTTGCTTTGATCCGATTTTCCCTGCAATAATTTTTCAGAACTTTCAGCGTCAGTCACGGCCGCTTCAAAATTACCAATAAAGCGCAGGGATTCAGCACGGGCCAGCATAATTTCAACGGCCGTTTCCCAGCGTTCTTCAATCCCAAAAATTTGCAAATGCTTTTCAGCTAAATTGTAAAAATCAACAGATTCCTGATTCGCAAAAAGGGCTTTTGCATCAGCTGCGGCTTTTATACTGTAATCTACCGCTTCCTCGTTCTGTCCCGCTCGGCTAAAGTGGAATGCCAAAATGGGGAAAAACGGCCGTAAATTTTCTGCTTTGGTTCTGACCAACCAGTCTGCCACTTGAGCATGTAAATTCTGACGTTTGGCATAGGGCAAGCTTTCATAAGCAACTTCATGAGTCATAGCATGCTGGAACAAATAGACCCACTCAGGATCAGCCGTGACGAGATGCGTCATGTCTGCTTCTGTTAAATCCGTTAGCATCTCAATAATGGGCGTTTGATGAGGCACCTGTGTCAATGCCCTTAGAGAATCGACCTCAAACTGACGACCAATGACAGAGGCTAACTGTAAAAGATCCCTTTCAGAAGGGGGTAAGCGATCGAGCCGAGCCAGCAATAAGCCATGAATGGTATCGGGCAGTTGAATTTCATTTAATAGCTCTTCATGCACATGCAAAGCGCCATTTTGTTCAATCACCCCAGATTGAAGCATCACATTGAGTGATTCTTCCAAGAAAAGGGGGTTTACCGGGCTATCCCGCCCCTCTCGATCCCGTAGACCTAGCTGCTGTTCGATTAATGGGGGCAGCGAATCAGTGCCCACCAATTGCACCAATATTTGGCGGGCATGTTCTGGTGATAAATCAGATAGTTGGATTTGCTGGCAGCTGGGATGTGAGCTGAGCTTAAGTTCAAACTCTCTTTCTGGTCGGTAAGAAATACCCACATAAAGCGCTAGTTCATTAATATCTGTTGTCAGGGCATCGAGTAGTGCCACAGATGAGGAATCAGCGTATTGCAAGCCTTCAAGAATAATAAAGATAGGCTGCCGTGAAACGGCCGTTTGAAAGCAGCGCTTAACCAAAGCGAAAAACCGCGCCTGCCGCGCTTCAGCGGTCAAAACCGTCAGACGCTCAGACTGTGGAATGGGTAAGCCTAGCGGCTCAGCCCACAAGCCAACATCATCAGCTTCATTCGGGGCCAATATCGCCACCTGTTCAACGACTGAGGCGACTTGTTCCTGAATCGTCATGCCACCAAGCAGGCCAAAAAAGTCTCGCCAAATCGCCCGCCAAGGCGTGTAGGGGATATCGCTTGTGTGCTGAAGACAAATGCCCAATAGCCCCATGCCTCCTTTAGAAAGCCAATGATTAATAGCATAGGAAAGCAACCGAGATTTACCCGTTCCGGTCGATCCCGTTAAGGCTAAAATGCCGCCCTCTCCGGCTAACGCCAAATCAAGCCATTCCGTCAACTTTTCGATTTCGGTGTCTCGCCCAAATAAAGGCCGATCCCAACGCTCGATATACGATTGGATTTGGGTTGAAGCAGAGCGATCGGCTACCATTCTATGTGGCACAACAGATTGCTGTTTCCCTTTAAGCTGTTGCGGGGGAAGCGATTCAAACTCAATCCACTGTCGGGTTCTGTCTGCTGTGGTGCGGTTTGTAATCAATTCCCCATTTGGACAAATTTGCATCAAACGAGCGGAAAGATTAACAACATCACCAACAACCGTGTACTCTCTTCGTGCTGTTGAGCCAACCGGCCCGGCAAACACTTTACCAACCGCAACACCAATTTTCTGAAACGCTACAAAATCTGGCTGCTCTCGCAAAAGGGCCATACCGCATCGCAGTGCTTGCTCTGGAGCATCGGGTGCTACCGGCGCCCCAAACATGATGTGGAGTTGGTTCCCCTTATCACCGGTGAGGACGCGATTCACACGGCCGTTTTCAGCACCAAATCGCCGTACAATCGCCACAGCCCATTGATAATAGCTCTGTAGCTGTTGCCCCATCGTAATTGATTCAATAGCCGATGAATCATCTTCGTCATTTTTAAACTGAAACTGAACAAAAATGCTGGTTACTGGACGATGCTCTGCGATTTCAGCCACCCCAGATTCTTGCAATCTTTGTACAATTGCCTTAGGTACAAATGGCACAGCCGCATCAATCAATCTTTCATATGCATCAGAGGAATATGCTTTCCAATCAACAATTGGCTGTGGTTTAGCCTGCTGTAAATCTGCTTCATATTTTTTGAAGGGTTCGGAAATAGAAATGCCATTTTTTTCGAGCACTTGACGGCTGGCAATTATTTCCCCAGCCGTAGCCTGTTTTTCCGCTTCAACCGCCTCGTCAACGGCCGTTCCTGTCAGCACAAATTCCATATTTTGATTAACTTGACCAACCACAATCTCTTGGCAACGGCCGTAACCCACCCCAATTTTAATTGTCAAGTCGAAGACAGCTGGCTTGCCTGGAGGGCGGTTTGTTCGCGCTTTACCAAAACTAGACAGCATCAATCGCTGCATCATTTGGGCGCAGGTTAATGCCCGAAAAGCGGCCGTGTTGTCCCCGTCTGGAAAGTAAACCGCCATTGCATCACCATAAAAATGACTGACGGCCCCACCCATTTCATGAATAACGTCTAGCATTGCAGTAAAGGTAACCAGCAATACGCGATTCAGCTCTTCGGCCCCTCTTGTTCCATCAGAGGCAAGCTCTTCAGACATTTGGGTGAAGCCAGAAATATCCGCAAAGATAGTCGCTGCAAAAAGCGAATTGGGATGCGTAGGCGTTGGCATATTGTCCTGCAAAATGGTGCGGACAAGCGTCATTGGCAAATAAGCCGCCACGGATTTTGCCAATAATTCAGTTTCAGGTGTTGGGACAGGATTTATCATGAACCAGCGCCGCTAATCATCATCATCGTCATCATAATCAGGAAAGTACCGCTCATTCAAATAATCGGCAAGAGGGGATGTCTGAGAAGAAGGTAAGCCATTGGCAAACAAAATGGGCTGTGACCCATAGTAAAAAGCCAGTGCTTTATACTTTTCGCTATAAACGATTGGTTGAACATAGCTTCGGTCGTAGGTTGTCGTGATCCCTAAAATGGAAACTGGACGACGAATAATCATCTCTTCTGCATTCACAAACACAATCTCACGATTTGTAACATGATATTGCCACTGCTGAAAAATGTACTTGACTAAAGGGTACATAATCAGCAAGAAGAAAATAATAAATGTCGTAAACCAGAAAGCAAAGCGTTCGCCTGAAAATGCAACTCGGAAACCAAAAACAATCCCGCCGATGGTTAAAACAATCCCCGTTATCAATAAAACAGTATAAGTAATTAATAAGATCCAATTTCTGGAAACGGGCAACGTAACTTTCAAGCGTTCGTTATTTTCTTCAAAAGATATGTCTGGAATTGTTGGATACATACCTCTATTTTACTGACGGATTGGAAACTATGCGACCCTGTTGTTTAGAATCATTTTTCCCAGACTATTGCCGTTTTTCAAAGAGAGTAACTGCTAAAGTGAAACGAAGTTCCTGCTTTGAATAAAATGACGGTTACAAACTTCGTTTCCTCAAGGTTCCGAAGCGCTTATCTAACAAGGTTACAATTTAGAAAATTCGGAACACTAAAGCGATATTGAAACCTGCGTAAAATCAGGCTTCAATATCATTCATGGTAGATTCAACAAAGGCCAAACACATGTTTCCCAACTGCTGCAGGCGGGGATCATCACATTCACTCAAAGTAGGCCCCGCTTTTCTATAACAGTCTAATTTATCAAAAAAGCGTGACCGTTTTTGAGCCGCCACAATACAAGCCTCTATAAGCTGATGCTTTTTTAGATCATCTTCTGTAACGTCTGCCAATTGCATCAAAATGAGCGGTAGCTCATCGGGATTACCCCCTTCACTAATGTAGTGAACAGCTAATTTCAAGCTATTTTGAGCGTGCCGGGGATCATCAAATTCGTGGCTTTCAATTAAGCCTTTAAGATAAAATGCATTGGGTCGCCACCAATGTAGCTGATTAACATCAATGACTCGCATTGCTTTGGCAAGAAGCTGTTTCGCTTGATCAAATTCACCCATTTTAAAAGCGGTGTGGCTTAATCCTAGCCAAAGTCGAGCCGCCTCAGGTAAATGTACTTCACTACCGCCTTTTTGTTCGGCAATAAGCTCACCGACCTGAACAAGCTGTTTCTGAACAGCTGGCCAGTTGTCTTGTGCTCGATAATATTCCACTCCCCACATCAATCTAGCTCGCAATAAACCAAGTCCATCATCCATCGTTTCGAGTAGAGCAACAGACTTTTTCAAATCGTCCTGAGCTGTAGCCAGCTGACCAAAATAAACATGAATCGCTGCCCGATGCACCAGCATATGAGCGTACCAGTTCTTTGATATATTTGCGGCCAGCTCAATTCCTTCGTTGATTGCTTCTAGGGCATCTTCGGGTTCCCCATTTCGCATTTGGATTCTTGATTGATTAAACAGAGCAGTACTTATCAGTGCCGGCAGCCGCTGCTCTCTGGCTAGGGCAACAGCCTCTTTGGCTGTTTTTCGCGCCAATTCAAGCTGATTTTGGTGGGAATAAACCATGCCCATTGCCTGCCAAGCTGTTATGAGCTGCGCTTTATTTTTCTGAACGGCACTAATTTCTTCAACGTGATACAACAACGAAAGCGCGCCCGCCAAATTGTGAAGAGCAGCGGTGCAGACCCCTTTGACTAAGTAAGCCTGAGCTAAGTCTACTTCTGACATATTTGGGGCTACGGTGTTGATTACTTTATCTGCCAGCTTCATACCATCTGTGTAGCGAGCCTGATCATATTTAATTTCTGCCAGTAAATTGTAAATTGGTAATGTATGGGAAGTGGACCCATAGAGAAGACAAAGTTTTAGAGCGTCATTGCCCGCTTGCGTGGCTCGTTGAAACTCTCCACGAAGCCGATTAACCTTTGCCCGAGACATAAGAACATGAACGGCCGTTTGCCAATGTGTCTTCTCGTTTAGCAACGATAAATGGTACACAGCCCGTCGGTAATAGTTTGAGGCCACCTCGTTATCAAAACTTTCTGCTGCAGCGTCACCAGCTGCAATGGCATAAATAAGACCTGTTTCATGCCGATCCGTTTGCCCAAAATGGTAGGCTAATAACGGATAATGAGGTTCCAAGTCATCTTGATTATCTTGCACGATTAAATCGCCAATGGACGCATGTAGCTTTTGACGACGAGCATATGGAATAGATTGATAAGCCACATCGTGGGCTAGCGCATGACTAAAGATATATTTTTGCTCAGTTGCATAGCCATCTTGCTCAATAATATCATTGGCAATCAACGTCTCGACAGCCTCTTTAGCCTCATCATGATCAATGGAAGAGGAAACAGAAACCAGCGTCTTTAAATCAAATGAGCGCCCAATAACGGCCGCTGTTTGTAGCAAGCTGCGAACATCAGGAGAAAGCTGATCTAATCTTGAGAGTAAAATTGCATAAACCCGATCGGGTACCTGCAAATTAAGCATAGCTGTTTCTTGAACGCGAAGCCGGTGCCCACCAGTTTTTTCGTCACCCACATCAAGAACCCCTTCAGAAAGAATAAATTTCAGTGATTCTTCCAAAAACAGCGGGTTCACTGGGCTTAAACGGCCGTCTCTGTCACGAATGCCTAATCTCTGCTCTAAAACTTTCGGTAAAGTCTCAGAGCGTAGCTGCTGGCGCACAATGGCCAATGCTTTATCGGGATCTAAATCATGAAGATGTAGCTGTCGATATTGCGTCTCGCGCTCTTCATTAAAAAAAACAAAATCCGGTGATTCACGATAAGTAATCAAGAACGTAATAGGACACTCTGCTAGTTCACGAGACAGATAATCTAACAAGCGCATTGATTGCTCATCTGCCCAATGAATGTCTTCAAGAACAATAAGCAACGGCCGTTTTATGGCAATTTGGTGTAGTAAGACAGCGGCCTTTGGAAAAAGCTCATCAATTTGGTTATCTAGAGGTAATCTGCTAACAAAGGCTGATAATAGTTCTGGCTTCCCTAAGAGCAAACCAAAGAGTGAACTATCTCCATCAAAGCTAGGTAGATATATCTCAAAAAACTCTTTAATCGTTTCCCGTAATTCGACCGTGTCCATGCTTTCGCTCAATTCAAAAAGGGATTGAAAAACAGAATACCAAGGGCTAAATGCCTCTTGCCCAAAGTGCTGCTGCGAAACCCCTGACAGAACACGACCTTTTCGGATTTGCCAGTAGTGAACACCCGCTCCTAGCAAGCCAATTTGGCCGCTTCCAAACGGTCCATAGAGAACAATTGCCTCACCGTGCCCTTGTAGACCATCTTGTAAATAAGATTCCAGCACAGCCATTTCTTCATCCCGACCAAGCGGGATTTTCTGAGGCTGGGCAAATCGACTTCTCGCTTGGGCCGTAATCGTTCTTTCTTCAATTGGAACAAATAGTTTAGAAAGCCCTTTAACCCCTTTAATTTTTACATTTTCAACAGTGTCAAAAACAAAAATCTCACGGACGCGATCAGCAGTGTGCTGATCGGTTAAAACAGACCCATCTTGACACAATCCAGACAGCCGTGACGATAAATTAACAACACTGCCCACCGTTGTGTATTCTCGCCGATTTTGAGACCCAACGGCACAGGCAAACACGCGGCCTGTACTTAATCCAATCTGCTGTTTGGTAATAAACTTCGGTCGGTTTCTCTGAAGAGCCAAGGCACAGCGAATCGCTTGCTCTGGCGCATCTGGCGCAATGGGTGCCCCAAAAATGATATGGAGGTGGCTGCCCTTATCCCCCGTCAAAATACGATTTAGATGGCTGTTATCTCCACCATACCGCTCAATAACTTGCCACACCCACTGATAATATTCCTGAAGCTGCTGGCCTGATTTCTCACTTTTGAAATCGATACCTTCAAATTTAACGAACATGCTGGTGGCAGGCCGATGCTCAGCAACAAACTGGGTGTTTGGGTTTTTAAGACGCTCTACTAAGATTTTAGGTAGAAAAGCGGGCGCAATGGTAAGCACGCTATCCATAGCAGACTGGGAAAAAGAGTCCCAGTAAAGTGGTGAGTTGGCTCGGGGAACGGGGGGCACTTCTTCAACAACTCGAAACGGCTCTGTAAAGGGCAAGTTGGCCATTTTTAGAATATGCTGGCTAGCCACGACCTGACCAGCGGTCGCTTTCCCTTCTGCCTCAACGGCTTCATCAATCGCATCACCCGCTAGGACAAATTCCATTGTATGATTAGGATCCCCAACGATTGTTTCAACACAACGGCCGTATCCCAATCCAATACGCATCGTTAGTGAAAATGTCTTCTTACTTCGTCCGGATGGGGTTTCATCAAACTCGGCATAGCTGGTCAGCATCAAGCTCTGCATAAAGCGGGCACACCCCAAAGCACGTCCCGCCGCCCGACCATCCGAGTCTGGGAAATAGACCATCATGGCATCCCCATGAAAGTGGCTAACCGCCCCACCTGCATCATGAATGGCGTTGATTAATGCTGTAAACGTCATGAGTAAACGGCGATTTAATGTTTCTGCACCTCGGGGGCCATCCACGGCAAGCGCTTCAGACATTGAAGTGAACCCTGAAATATCCGCAAAGAGGGTTGCGGCTGTAATCCACCGCACCTGCCCGGGCTGCCCCAGTTCCTCGTTCAATATTTGACGAGTGACGGTCATGGGCAAGTAGGCGGCAAGACGCTTAGCTAAATTGCGCCCAGCTTGACCATAGCGCTGGCTTTTTGAGTAGGTGTTAATCGGTCGATTTGTCATGACAGCGTCGCGGCTGGATATCAATCCTTCACGTCCCATAATTATACGGTAAAATCCCTTTTTTGGTGAACGGCTTCCGGTAAATTTAGGAAATTTTTACCGTTACCAAAGCAAACAGAAGCGGGCTGCGAACTTCATAAATTCAGGCCGGATGCCTCCGTTTTTGATGACATGGAATGATTTTTTCTATAGTGACTGTCTTCTAAGAATCAGTATAAACAATTTGACTCATGACAACAGTCATTTAGAGTAAGGGCCAGATGTCAAGAAAGTAACAGTATGAATCGAGCAAGAACACTTTTCCGGTCTTCAGTGGTGGTCATTATCCTTCTTGGTTTAGGGAAGGTTTTTGGGCTATGGCGGCTACAGTTAATCTCAAACATCTTTGGAACATCTTCTCAATTTGATGCATTTACTGCGGCAAATCAGCTACCGGAGGTGTTTTCAACGATTTTAGCGAGCAATGCTTTAGCCGCGGCTTTCATTCCTGTATATTCTGCCTATATTCTCAAAAATGATCCTCAAGAAGCTGAGCGCTTAGCCAGCACCGTCATAACGATCGTTTTTACAGTGCTGGGGATCGTGGCAGCAGTGGCGACGATTTTTGCACCGTGGTTAACGGCCGTTTTGCTCGTCCCCGATTTTTCTCCCGAAACTCAGCGGCTAACCGCAGAGCTTATGCGCATCATTCTCCTTCAAACTATCTTTTTTGGCATTAGTAATGGAGTCCTATCCAGCATGCTGCAATCTCACCAGCACTTTGCGCTGCCGGCTTTAGCCCCCATTGCCCTAGATATTGGCTATTTAATTGGAATTTTTGCTCTTGTACCCCGAATGGGCATCCACGGCTTAGCTTGGGGCACCGTAATCAGCGGCGTGCTACACATCTTGATCCAAATGCCAGCTTTTCTCAAACTCCGTTTGCGTTTGCGCGTTGCTTGGGAGGTGCACCTGGCTGGGGTGCGCGAAATGATCGTCCTAATGGGACCACGGATCGTGACATTAGGCGCAATTCAATTGGCTGATCTATTTATTATTCGGTTCGCTTCTGGATTGCCAACAGGAAGCACATCCGGCTATTTTTATGCTTATGCTCTCATGCAGTTTCCTGAAACGCTTCTTGGAACGGCCGTGGCTATTGTCATGTTCCCAACGATGGCAGAATATTTTAACGTAGGAAACATTGACGGTATGAAAAATACGGCCGTTAAGGCGCTGGGTATTATCTGGACGCTTACCATTCCGGCTGCAATAGGCATGGTTCTGCTCAGTCGCCCCGTGCTGGTCACCTTTTTGGAGGGCGGCGCTTTTACGGCACAATCTACCCAAATCGTTTACTCTGTTCTAGTTGTTTTTAGTGTCCGGATTGTGAGCGAAGCAACAGTCGAAATCGTGGCTCGTCTGCTTTATGCGCAACATGACACCCGCACCCCAATGTTTGTCTACATCGGCTGGTTTTTAATAAATTTAGTTTTTGCTTATCTATTTGTGGTCATCTTAGATTGGGGCGTCATTGGGTTAGCAGTGGCCAGCACCGTCGCCTTCACCTTTTTAGCAGTGGTTCTCTTCATCATCAACAGTCGGCGACTGTCTGGTTTAGGGGAACGGCCGTTAGCCATCGTGGGCGGACGAGCCCTACTTGCTGGCGGTGGCATGGCACTGGTCATTTTGAGTCTTGGGCAGATAATAAGCAACACTCTGCTCTTTTTACCACTTGCTATCGCGACTGGTGGGCTGGCCTATCTTCTTCTGAACGTTCTCTTAGGGGGTCGCGAACTGCAAGAAACTTGGCAGCTCATTCGCTCTCGAAATCAAACTGAGGTCAGCTAAATGTCCACATCTATCACTCAACTTTATCCCCAACAGCAATCTAATATAAATTTGGAGGGTCTGTACCTTTCCCACAATATTCGCGCCTTAGCCGCAGACGGTGCGCGACCCTTTGTCTATGCGAATTATATTGCCAGCCTAGACGGCCGTATCTCCGTCCCCCATCCCAGTGGTCAAGGCCAAATGGTACCGAAAACCACAACCAATGAGCGGGACTGGCGACTTTTTCAAGAGCTGGTGGCTCAGGCGGATGTCGTCATCAGCAGCGGGCGGTATTTACGCGATTGGGAGGATGGTCGGGCTCAGGAAATTCTTGATGTAGACAACCCCAAATTTGCTGATTTAAGAGCGTGGCGAGAGGCACAGGGTCTCAAACCTCATCCAGATATTGTTATCATCAGCGGGTCGTTAAACTTCCCTGTACCCAAAATTTTAACCGCTGCCGGGCGTAAACTGCTTATTTTTACCACCAGCACAGCCCCACATAAGCAGCTAAACCGCCTGCGCCAAGAAACTGATCATCTGTATATCACTGGTGAACAATCGGTTGATGGGCAACAGCTTGTCAACCAGCTCAAGGAGCTAGGGTATCAAGCGATTTACAATGCGACTGGACCAAAGGTAATGCATCTCTTGCTCAAAGCAAATGTGGTGAATCGGCTCTATCTAACCTATGCTCATCGATTGTTAGGCGGCAATCCTTTTGCCTCAATTGTGGAGGGGGAATTATTGGAAACGGCCGTTACGGCCCAGCTAAACGCCCTCTATTTAGACACCGCCTTTGAGGATAACTTTTCCCAACTTTTCGCCTCATATGATTTATCAAATCAGCTAACAAACTGACCGACTAGCGAATTAATCACAGGAGTACTCATGAAAGCGGCCGTATTGCGTGAGATCAACAAGCCATTAAACATTGAAAACTTGCAGGTTGATAATCCTGGACCAAAAGAAGTGCTGGTGCGTACAGCAGCCGCGGGTGTATGCCACAGCGACTACCATTTTATGAATGGTAGCTACGCCACCGACTTACCCAGCGTTATGGGGCATGAATCAGCTGGCATTGTTGAAAAAGTAGGCCAAGACGTGACCTACTTAAAGTCAGGCGATCACGTTATTAGCTGTATGTCTATGTTTTGCGGGAGCTGTGGGTATTGCTTAACGGGCAAACCGTTTGCCTGTGATAATTTAGACGAGATGGCTCGTTCAGACCGTCTTACCGACGGCAAACAAGCCATTTACCAAGGCTATAACCTTGGTTCGTTTGCCGAACAGATGCTTCTTCATGAGCACGCCCTCGTCAAAATTCGGCCTGATATGCCGCTTGATCGGGCGGCTCTGATCGGCTGTGCTGTCACAACGGGTGTGGGTG
>JBCCFD010000129.1:0-16849 GCA_039029915.1 Chloroflexota bacterium | reverse complement strand
TGCCTGGGTGATACCATCATGAACTTCAAATATGAATATTGTGACGTAAGCTTCTTCTCAGTGGACAGGTTTCTTTCGACATGTACCTGTGCGACAGTTCTTTTTGCAAACTACAGAAGGTAAAAAATGGTTTTGCTTGAGTTTGTTGATACCCCGAAAAACCACCGAAATACGCCATTGATTGATCTAATTTTTTTTGCCACTGGCTCGAAGACACTTTATTCTCTACAACTTGCGACTCAATAAAAAGCAGGACGGCAATTAAATGCTTGCAAATATAATGATTCTCAAAGTAAGGGCAATCACAATCATAATTGAGTTCACCCCAATCATCATAAATATTGACAAAATATAGATAGCTTCCCTCAACGGTAAAATTTAAGTGTTCGTCCTCAAAAGATTCTAGCTCAACGGCACCCTCATTAAAATACCGCTTGCCACGATTAAACACGGCTCGGGATGCTGCGTCTTTATAATTTTCCTCAATAACTCTTTGATAAAATGATTTTAATACGTCCACGATTTAACCTCATCTCCACTAATTCTGAAACCAGTTAATAATAATTGCAAAAACGGGTTATGTGATTGACAAAAAGTATTCTAAAAAAGATGCACTGCAAATCCTGTCAATCACCAAGTAAATCACAGCAATTGGGGCTGATTTAATTTTTAAAACTTTCTGTGATTTACATAAATTTCGAAAGCTATGGATAATCTAAGCATTTGCCCTGCCTTTTTGAAAAATTGTGTACAGCTTTTGACGAGATAAAGGTATAATCTGAACAGATTCAGCGCATTATCTTGACAAAATCCACAATCCCCACAAATTAACTAGACAATATCTTGACGATATTGTGCAATACCTGTACAATTTGCCTTAGTTATCCTACCGACCTGTAAAAAAGTTGGACAACAAAGACACATCAAAAAGAGGAGATTTGGAAAGATGAGTGTTGATAGTCTGTCGTGGGAACGTCATTTGGAGCTCCGAGCCATTCATGCGCTCAATAATCAAACCCCGAACCACCCCATCGACTTTGATAAAAATACGCTTGCTGATGCTCACGACCACTGCTACGCCGTTACTCAGCAACATAGCAAGACATTTTTCATGGCTTCACAACTTCTCCCCTCTGAACAGCGCCAAGCAGCTCGAGCCCTTTATGCATTTTGCCGAGAAAGCGATGATTTGATTGATAATGGAGGAAAGAACCGTCTTCGGCGACTGGTGCTTTGGAAGCATGAAAGCCTTTCAAACGATCCTAAACCCCACAACAAAGTGGCCCTCGCTTGGAGCGATGCTCGCACAAAATACCAAATCCCCAGACAATATGCGGAACAGCTTTTAGACGGGGTAGCCCTAGATTTAACGAAAAATCGATTTGAAGATTTTCAGGAATTAGCCCACTATTGCTATGGCGTCGCCTCAACAGTTGGGCTAATGACGATGCACATCGTGGGATACGAGAGCGAACGGGCAATACCCTATGCTATTAAGCTTGGCGTCGCCCTACAACTCACTAACATTCTTCGCGACATCCAAGAGGATTGGCAAAACGGCCGTTTATATCTCCCCCAAGATGAGCTTAAAGGATTTGGCTTGACTGAAGCCGATATTGAAAATCAAGTGAACGATGCTCGATGGCGAGCATTTATGCAGTTTCAAATCGAACGGAATCGTCGGTTGTATGACGAAGCCCTGCCCGGCATTCAAATGTTGGGCAAAAGCGGCCGCTTTGCAATTGCAGCAGCCGCCGACCTTTACAAAGGTATCTTAGATAACATTGAAGCCCACGGGTATGACGTTTTCTCCCGACGAGCCCACCTTACAAGCGCGGAAAAATTAAAACGCTTGCCAGCCATCTGGATGCGTACCAGGTTCAATCGATACGGCCGTAAAACCAAGAAACGAGCCCAACAGGAAATTAGTCGGGTCGCTTGGCAATAGTTAAGGAACCGCAGTTGGCTTGCTGCTAATTCACAAAATTACTTAGCAAACGACAAAGATCAGAGTATGGAAAAAGTAATCATCATTGGCACAGGATTTGGCGGACTTGGCGCGGCTGCTCGTTTAGCAGCCCAAGGCTATCAGGTCGAGCTATTTGAAAAACGAGATAAGCCCGGTGGTCGAGGCTATGTTTATGAAATAGACGGATTTAAATTTGATGGCGGCCCTACTGTCATCACAGCCCCGTTTATGTTTGACGACATTTTCGAACTCGCTGGTCGTAAGCGGGAAGACTACGTGGAATTTGTCCCGTGTGACCCCTTTTACCGCATCTTTGACCATACGGGGCGCAAATTTGACTACAACGGTGATGAGGCATTTATCCTCGACCAAATCCAACAGTGGGAAGCATCTGACGTGGAAGGGTACAAGCGCTTCATGTCTACGACCCAAGCAATTTTCCAAAAAGGGTTTGTTGAATTAGCCGATAAACCGTTTTTAAAGATTAGCGATATGGTCAAAATCATTCCTGACTTGTTGCGTTTACAGTCTCATAAAACCGTTTACAGCTACGCCTCTCAATTTATAAAAAACGACTTTTTACGGCGCTGCTTTTCTTTTCATCCACTTCTGGTCGGCGGGAACCCATTTGATACGACATCGATCTACGCCATGATTCATTATCTTGAGCGCGAATGGGGCATTCATTATGCGATTGGTGGCACAGGTGCAATCGTGAGTGGTATGGTAAAGCTGATTGAAGAGTTCAACGGCCGTTTCCATTACAACGTTGAAGTTGATGAGATCTTAGTTGAAAACGGCCGTGCTGTTGGCATCCGGCTGCAAGATGGTACCATTTGTAAAGCCGACCACGTCATTTCAAATGCGGATGTAGCCTACACCAATACCAAGCTTATCGATAAAAAGCACCGCAGTTTCCGAAACTCTGATTTCCGATACAACAAACTCACCCGATACAGCATGTCTCTTTTTGTCATCTACTTTGGTACTAAAAAGCAGTATCGAGACGGCAAGCTCGCTCACCACAACATTATTTTAGGCGAACGGTATCGTCATTTGCTAAAGGATATTTTCAGAGACAAAAAACTAGCTGAAGATTTCTCGCTCTACCTGCATATGCCAACGTTAACTGACCCAAGCATGGCACCCGATGGACATGAAGCCTTTTATGTTCTGTCACCTGTGCCCCACCAAGGGTCAGGTATCGATTGGAACGTGGCCGCCAAACCGTACCGCGACATCATCATGCAGTTCTTAGAGGACAATTACCTGCCCGATTTACAAGAAAACATTGTAGCGGAGCATTACATTGACCCGCTTCACTTCGAAACCACGCTTAATAGCCATATGGGGTCAGCTTTTTCAGTCGAGCCGATATTGACCCAGTCGGCTTGGTTTAGACCTCATAATCGCTCAGAGGATATCCCAAACCTCTACTTTGTGGGAGCAGGCACCCATCCCGGTGCTGGCCTCCCCGGTGTACTTTCTTCTTCGAAAATCGCCGAGGATTTAATCATTGCGACAAGAAAAGAAAGCAGACGAGAAAGTAGCGGGCGGGCTGAGCTGGCAAATGTTGTATGACATATTTTGGGTTTTTAGGCCTATTTGTAGGCATTCCTATACTTATTCTCCTTTTTGTGGTTTGGTGGGATGCGCGTAGAGGCCGTTCGCTAACTCCGGCGTTACGCGCATTCCCACCGTTACTTGTCCTACTTGGACATATTCTTATCGCCCTGATCTATACAACCCCGTGGGATAACTACCTCGTGGCAACCCGGGTTTGGTGGTACGATCCCGAACTCGTTACTGGCATTGTGATTGGCTGGGTGCCCATTGAAGAGTACACTTTTTTTATGGTGCAACCCATCTTGACGGGTTTGTGGCTCTTCTTTTTGGCCAAACGAGACTACTTTACGGCCGTTTCCCCTTCTCCTAACGAAAAGAAAGCACGATTACTAGGCTTAATCATTGGTAGTTTAATTTGGGTAGCAGCTACAGGAATTTTTGTTTCTCAATGGCAGCCAGGCACTTATCTTAGCTTGGAGCTAGGCTGGGCAATGGTGCCCATTTTGTTCCAAATTTGGTTTGGCGGACACCTTCTTTGGCGATATCGTCGCTTGCTTGGCTGGACCATCATCCCCACAACACTATATCTTTCCTTTGCTGATGCCCTCGCGATTAATTCAGGCACGTGGACAATCAACCCCGCTCAATCTCTAAATTGGATAATCGGTGGCGTTCTGCCTTTTGAAGAGCTTTTGTTTTTCTTATTAACCAACACCCTGTTAGGGTTTGGCATGGTACTTGTTCTAGCCGTTGCAAGCCAAACTCGCTTGCAATCTTTGAGTGTTGAATGGCTCAACCGTAAATTGGTCAAGAACACTTAGGGCAACCATGCTAGACGCGATTCAAAAACGCTCCCTCTCACACATTTGGCAAGAAGTTATTCAAGCCACAGCCGTTTCACCTAGCACGGCCGTTTTTATTGTCATTTGGCTCTTACTAATGATCAGCTTGCCTATTCTAAATTGGACAATGGGTGAGACGGTATTGCGCCAAGGTGTCTCAGTCGCCGTTGTTGTTCAAACTATTGCTGTGGTTTCTATTCTCAAGAGCACCTGGAAATGGCAGCGGATTGGCACTGCTTTTTTGATTATTGCCGTCCTCAGTTTTGGTGTTGAACAGCTTGGCTCCCGCACGGGGTTTCCTTTTGGCGACTATCACTACACCGCCAATCTCCAGCCGCAGCTCGGTGACGTGCCGCTTCTCATTCCGCTGGCCTGGTTTATGATGCTACCTCCGTCTTGGGCGGTTGCCAGCCGATTTAGTAAGCAACCGCTCACGTTTGCTCTCATTTCAGCAGGAGCAATGACAGCTTGGGACCTTTTCCTTGATCCGCAGATGGTGCAGTGGCACTTATGGGTTTGGGACCAGCCCGGGGCATATTTTGATATTCCGTTACTTAACTATTTTGGCTGGTTCATTACAGCTTTCCTCTTAACCTTAATTATTCAACCATCAAACCTACATAAACGGCCGTTAATCCTCATTTACGCCATCACTTGGTTTCTTGAAACTTTTGGACTTCTCTTTTTCTGGGGTCTTGTCGGACCGGCAATCATTGGGGGTTTTATGATGGGTTGGTTTTTATGGTTGGGGATTAGAGGAATAGGGATTGGAGACTAAAAATTAGTTATTGGTGGATTTGTGTATTGGTTATTTGATGATACTAATTGACTGAACATTAGCTACTAAACAGTTTTTACTTATCGCTTTTCACTATTTATTGAGTACTGAACAAAATTCGCCTCATGCAAACTCTTCTCCTCACGCTTCTCAGCTTCTTCCTCGGCGCCCTTCCCTTTTCCATTTGGGTTGGGAAATATCTGCTTGGAGTTGATATTCGAGAGTATGGGGACAAAAATCCCGGGGCCACCAATGTCTTGCGGGCTGGTGGATATCCAGCGTTTATTTTGGCGCTCATGCTTGATATCACCAAAGGCGCGCTGCCCACTGGATTAGCTTACTTTATCTTTGGCGTACAAGATTTTAATATTGTACCCATTGCGTTAGCCTCTCCTTTAGGCCACGCAATTTCCCCATTCTTGAACTGGCGCGGGGGGAAATCTATTGCGGCGGCGTTTGGCGTTTGGATTGGACTAACGCTGTGGGAAATCCCAGTGGTGGCAATCACGCTGCTCGTCATTTTCTCTCTTTTGATTCGTCCTTCTGGCTGGGCGGTGATGTTTTCCCTTGCTGGCATGTTGGTCACGCTTCTACTGTGGCAACAAGATGCGGTTTTTGTTGTTGTTCTAATTTCGCACACCATACTCTTAATTTGGAATCATCGTGAAGATTTGCAACAAAGACCGACTTTACGTCTAGGACCCCAATCATGATCGTTATCGGGGGTTTTATTTCTTTTGCACTACTGATCATGTGGCTAACGGCCGTTTCCAACTTCCTTTTCTTCCCCAGACTCAAGCCACCTAGATCATTACCTAGCCAGCCGCTAGTTTCCATCCTTATCCCTGCCCGCAACGAGGAGGCAGTTATTGGCAAAACAGTGGCGGCTATCCTTCAGCAAAGTTATGTGAATTTTGAGCTGCTCATCCTCAACGATCAATCTGAGGACAATACGCTCCAGCAAATTCAAGAGGTGACACAAAATGATGAGCGAGTGTGGGTTATCAACGGCCGTTCCCTACCAAAACGGTGGCTTGGCAAAAATTGGGCCTGTCATCAGCTTAGTCAACACGCCAAAGGAGAGCTGCTGCTGTTCATCGATGCTGATGTCACGCTAGCTCCCACCGCCCTCTCTGCATTAGTCAATTTCCAGGCGGCACACCAATCTGATTTACTAACCATTTGGCCCACTCAAAAAACCGAAAGCTGGGGTGAGCGATTGGTCGTGCCTCAAATGGCGCTGGCCATTTTGGCTTATTTGCCCATCCTGCCGGTTCATTACTTAACTCTACCCGCCTTCGCCGCCGCTAACGGGCAATGTTTACTTTTCACAAATATTGGCTATGCGCAATCAGGTGGGCATGAAGCGGTTAAGGATAATGTGGTCGAAGATGTTGAATTGGCGCGGCGTATCAAGCAGGCCAAGCGTCGCCTGCGCATGGCCGATGGCAACCGCTTAATCAGCTGCCGCATGTATCAAAGTTGGGTGGATGTACAGGCCGGGTTTGCCAAAAATATTCTGGCTGGACACGCCAACAGCGTCCCATTTTTGACGCTTTCAACACTGTTTCACTGGCTCGTTTTTATCGTTCCCCTACTTTGGTTTGTTTTTACAGGGTCAGTTTGGGGCTTGGGCTTGTTATTAGCCGGGGTTGGCCTGCGGTTAGCAACGGCCGTATTTACCCATCAGCGCCCTCATGATGCCCTCCTTCAGCCAATTTCTACCCTTCTCATGACCCAAATCGCCATTAAGTCGGTCCAATGGCAGAAAAAAGGTGTGGGTGTTTGGAAGGGAAGAATGATTAGTCGATTAGGTGACTAGTTAGTTATGGACTTACGATACTTCAACAATGTTCAGCATAGATTTGCGATACGTCAACAATACTCAGCACAGGGTTGCGATTTACAAGCGCGTTTACTCCCCAACACTTTGCCACCCTGCTACTTTGCTACTCTGCCGCTTTGCCACGCTGCCCCTCTGCCACTTCCCTCCAGCACCCTGCACCTCACCTCATGATTTCCATAATTGGCGCAGGTATTGGTGGATTAAGTGCTGGCATTCGCTTAGCAGCGGCGGGCCATGATGTGACGATCTTTGAAAAGAATACGGCCGTTGGTGGCAAAATGAGCCAAATTGAGGTTGGCGGATATCGTTGGGACACAGGGCCATCGGTCATTACCATGCGCCACGTTTTTGATGAGCTGTTTGCGGCGGCTGGTAAACAATTATCAGACTATATCCAACTTGAACCAGTTGCTCCGCTCACCCGCTACTTTTATCCAGACGGTACAATACTAGACGCCAGTCAAGACGTTGAAAAAATGACGTCTCAACTAGCGCAGCTTGATCCTCGAGACGCGGTTGGCTATCAAAAATACCTAGATTACGTCGCCAATTTGCACCGTATTACTGGCCCTGTTTTTATTTACGATCAGCCCCCAACCTTCAAAAGTTTTTTGCGCGTTCCGGTAACAGAGTGGTTTAAAGTGGATGGGCATCTCAAGATGGCAAAGGTCATCAAACGGTATGTACATCATCCACACATTCAGCAGCTACTGGGTCGATTTGCTACTTACGTCGGCGCCAGTCCCTACCTAGCACCAGGCACCCTTAACGTCATTGCTCATGTTGAAATGTCTGGCGGCGTTTACTATCCAAAAGGCGGCGTTTACCAAGTAGCGGCTGGCATGGCGCGGTTGGCACAGGAACTTGGTGTCAAGATTCGATGTGGCTGTGGTGTGGCAGAGATTTTGTTAAAAAACGGCCGTATTTCGGCCCTCCGGCTAGAAAACGGTGAAACCATTGCCAGCCAAACCGTTATTAGCAACGTCGATGTTTCAACGACGCACGCCAGCCTCTTGCCTGCAACGACCAATCAAGCCCCTCAAGAGCCGTCCTGCTCTGGGTTTATTCTGCTGCTTGGTCTTGATAAAATGCATCCCCAATTAGCCCATCACAACATCTTTTTCTCTGATAATTATCCAGCCGAGTTTGATGCCATCTTCAAGCAGGAGGTTCCGGCCCAAAACCCAACGATTTATTCAGCCATTACCAGTAAAGCCGACCCCACTCATGCACCAGAAGGCTGCGAAAATTGGTTTGTGCTGGTGAATGCCCCTGCTAAAAACAGCCGTTTTGACTGGGAAGCCCAAAAAGAGGCGTACCGCAACCTGGTTCTCAACCGTCTGGCAGAAAATCATGGGATCGACATTCGTCCACACATTCAAGTCGAGCAAATATTAACGCCTGACGATTTAGAAAGCGGCTCAGGAGCCTGGCGTGGCGCACTCTACGGCGCATCATCGAACAATATGATGGCGGCGTTTAAGCGACCCCACAATCGCTCAAAAAAAGTGGCTGGGTTATACTTTGCAGGCGGCACAACCCACCCCGGCGGTGGTGTTCCTATGGTCACGCTCTCTGGCAAAGTCGCCGCTGAACTGGTACTTGAGGATTTAAAATGAGTATTGTCACCGTTGGGGATTCTGCCCCCAGAATCAAGGAAAAAGCCTTTCCAACTAATTTAGCAATTGTTGTGCCTAGCGAGACCCAAACGCCTACGCTGCTTGTATTTGTCGGCTATCAAACAGCCACAAAGATTGAAGGCGTGGTTTCAAATATACGTCGCATCATCCCAAACCCAGAGTCGTTATTGATTATCAATGTGGTTGGATTAAAAAATGTGCCTCGCCTTATGAAAGGCACCGCTAAAAAGATTATTCAAGCCTCGTACGACCAAGCTGCCAAACAAATCCCTGAAGGACATGACCCTGCCACACAGCTAATTCTTCTCACCGATTGGAAAGGCAAAATCATGAAAGCGTATGGTGTAGGCGATGTAAGTGAACATTTGGCTCTCATTATGATTGATGAGAACGGCCGTATTTCACACCGTTACCAAGGCCCCGAACCAGTAACGGAAGCAATGGAGATGGTTATGCCACTCATCAGAAAGTGATTCAGCATTCTGTATTCAGTGTTCCAGCTACTGGGCAAAAATCTCTAGCTCTAGCGCCATCCTCTTGCGTCATCCTCTCGCTTTTAGCTCTAGCTCTATCCTCTAACTCTCCCCACATTTCTATCCCGCAATTAAATCTTTACATCCCATTAAGGCTTTTGTAAGAAGATTGTGCTTTAACTCTTTGGCGTTATTCAAACAAAAAAGATGCTCACATTCCCGTGGCAAGGTCGGTGAGCATCTTTTGATCAAACTGTAGTCATTAGGTGACCAAGTTCATTGTTTATAATGGCAAAACTCTTTGCCCCTGTCAATGTTCGGCCCCTAAACACTACACAATAGCTAATAGGAGACGAATAATGGCCCAATTACACACCGTTGAAGACGTTCAGACTTATAAACATAATAGTCCAATTATTCCCAATCGGGCAGTCAGTTGCTTTAAGGTCCCAATCCAAACGCCACACATCAAACAGAGATTTCAATTTAATGGAGAAGCGTTCAGTAATCTCTCAACTCATGATCAATCATTATTTGAACAGTTTGGGCAGGGCCCAACTGTTGAGCTACCTCATGATCGGATTCACCACGCTTTTGAAGCACATGCCATGGCTAATCCAGGGGCAATTGCTGCCGAACATTTAGGCGAATCTATAACGTATGGCGAACTCAATCGACAAGCCAACCGCCTTGCCGACATTTTAAAAAACCACGGCGTAACGACAGGCGACAATGTTTCCCTCTTTGTCAAACGCTCTATTCCAATGCTCATCGGCATAATGGCGACGCTGAAGATTGGCGCCGCTTATGTGCCACAGGATGTTGGCGTCGCGCCTGAGCCAGTTTTGAGTCACGTAATCAAAACAACCCAATCAAAAGTCATTCTGACCCTATCAAACTTCAAACATCTCGTTCCTGTTCCGAAAGGACACATTTGTCTTTCAATTGATGAAATCATGCGAGAGCCTTTAGATGATGCCTCAGCGTATGATGGCGTTTTTACCCCTGAACAAGAAACTCACCGTGACAAACATTGCTTTATTCTGTTCACGTCCGGCACAACGGGGAATCCTAACGGCGTCCAAGTTACCCACGGCAATGTTTGCAATATCCTGTTAACGGAACCTGGCAATTTAGGCATGCGTCCAGGGCTTAGAGTCGGGCAAATTCTAAGCATCTCTTTTGATATGGCGGCTTGGGAAATTTTGGGCTGTTTAGGCCACGGCGCTACGCTTGTGATTCGCGGAAAAGAATTTGCCCCCGTTGTTGAGTCAGTAGACATTATCATCTCAACACCGACCATTCTAAGCTCATTTGATGCAGAGCAATGCCAGCAGGTCAGAACCGTTGCCGTAGCGGGTGAACCATGTCCTCGCCCCCTCGCTGAAAAATGGGGGGCATTCTGTCGCTTTTACAATTCGTGTGGCCCCACCGAAACGACCATCATCAATACGGCGCAGCATTTCACACCAGATTTAGACGGTCTAACCATTGGAAAACCAACCCCCAACAACACCGTTTACGTACTGGATAAAGAGTTAAATCCATTGCCGATTGGTGAGGTTGGGGAGATGTGGGCCGGTGGCGATTGTGTCACCAATGGTTACTTAGCCAACCCAGAACTCACGAATGTTCGCTATGCACCAGACCCATTTTTGGGCAACGGCCGTTTCATGTTTAACACGCGTGATTTAGGCCGCTGGAATGAAAACGGGGAGCTAGAACATTACGGCCGTTCCGATGACCAAGTCAAAATTCGAGGGTTCCGCGTTGAGCTGGACTCCGTTTCAGGCGCATTAGAATCCGTTGAAAACTGCAAACGGGCCGTCACTCTGAAATTTGACAGCCGTCACCTCGTTGGTTTCGTCAGCCCGATGTCTGTTGATGAAGAAGCAGCCAAAGAAGCAGTTGAGGCAGCACTGCCCTACTATTGCGTCCCCAAGTTTATCATCCCCCTTGAAGAACTGCCGCGGACCGACCGAGGCAAAATCGACAAAAGATTACTGATGCAAATGGCAATTGAGTTTGATAAGCAAGCCGAACTAGAAGTCCAATAATTGGCTTGACGGTCCTTCAGCAGTGCAGCTGGCAGGCTGCGCTGCTGAAAGACTGAACGGTTAAAAACGATAATACGAGAGCGTTGAAAATGATTGAAAGTGTAGAAAAATTTGTAGATGTCAGCATCCCGCATGATGGGGTGCAGCCTGAATCTAAGCCAGATCCGAAACCAAAACAAGAAACAGCCGATTTTGAGCTACCGCCTCAAGAAAGCCGTCTCAAATCGTTTTGGCGTCACCATACGATGTCCCAATATCGTCGCTTGGTTTATTTGATTACAGCGATCAACATTGGCTATTTAATTTACGGCTTAACCAACGGTGGCTGGTGGGCAGCTGGCAATATCAATCTTGCTACCCTATCGAATATGGTGATTGCTAATATTGGCGTTGCCATCCTCATTCGGCAACAGTATGTGATCAATCTGCTATTCAAAATTGCCACGAGTGTGCCAACCAACTGGCCACTTTCTATTCGTTGGACGATGGGGAAAGTGTATCACTTTGGGGGCATTCATATGGGTGGCGCGGTGGCTGGCACCGTTTGGTTCGTCTTGTTTGCAGGATCGATTGTGTTCCAGTTCGTTAACAATGTACCGGGGATTTCAGTGGCGACTTTTGTGGTAACGGCCGTCTTAATCGCCATCCTCATCGCGATGATCGTTATGGCAACCCCGACCCTCAGAGCCAAATATCACGATAATTTTGAATTGATGCATCGCTTTGGAGGCTGGGCGTCACTCATTTTCTTCTGGGTGCAAACGGTTCTATTCATCAACGATCAACGTGGTGCATTATCCTTTAGCGAAGCATTTTTTGCTTCACCAGGTTTTTGGGTGCTGACCTTAGTCACTATCAGCATCGCCTTACCTTGGCTGCACCTCAAAAAAGTTGATGTCGATATCGTATCACCCTCGAATCACGTGGCTTTGGTCCGCTTCAACCACGGTGTCACTCCCTTTGCAGGCTCCTCAACAGCCGTCAGCCGCAATCCGCTGATTGAGTGGCACTCCTTTGCCAACGTCCCCTCCCCAAATGAAGATGGCTTCCGATTAACCATCTCCAGAGCAGGCGACTGGACGGGCAAGTTTATTGATGACAAGCCTAAAAAAGTCTGGGTTAAAGGGATTCCTACCGCTGGCGTGGGCAACGTTGATAAGCTCTTTAAACGGGTTGTATGGATTGCCACAGGCAGTGGTATTGGCCCCACGCTTCCCCATCTCCTTACGGGTGAAACACCCGCTCGCTTGATCTGGTCAACCCGTGATGCGCGTAAAACGTACGGTGATGATTTAGTTGATGAAATCTTAAACCATGAACCCAATGCTCTCATCTGGAACACCGATGAACGGGGTCGACCTGATTTGGTAAAGCTAGCTTATCAAGCTGTTCAAGAGTTTGATGCTGAAGCGGTGATTGTGATATCAAATCAAAAGCTGACACGCATGGTCGTTTATGGCATGGAAAGCCGTGGCATTCCAGCCTATGGCGCAATTTGGGATTCATAAATCAGGGTCTAGGGACCAGAGGCTAAGGACCAGTGATCGGATAGTTTCATAATCTTCCGATCCCCAAGCCCAGCCCCTTTTTCCCCGCTTCGGAGAATGAGATGAACACAATAATAACTGAGAAAAAAAACGGTGTTGTCACCATCACTATTAATCGCCCTAAAGTACTTAATGCCTTGAATTCTGAACTCATGGCTGAAATGATTGGCGTCATGCAGGCGTGTGACCGCGATCCCGATGTCGGTTGTTTCCTGATTACGGGAAACGAGCGGGCGTTTGCGGCCGGTGCCGATATCAAAGAATTAGAATCAAAATCATATATGGACATGTTCCATGAAGATTTTTTGGGTGGCTGGCAAGCTTTTGCTAACTTGCGCACCCCGAAAATAGCGGCCGTTTCCGGTTATGCCCTCGGTGGCGGTTGCGAGCTAGCGATGATGTGTGATGTCATCTATGCGTCTGAAACAGCTAGATTTGGTCAACCGGAGATAAAATTAGGGTTGATACCCGGCATGGGTGGGTCACAGCGGCTTACGAAGCTCGTTGGTAAAGCCAAGGCAATGGATATGATTTTGACGGGTCGCATGATGAAGGCTGAGGAAGCTGAACGGGCTGGACTGGTGGCCCGCGTTTTCCCCGTAGAGTCGTTTATGGAAAATGTCACAGAAGCGGCTGAACTCATCGCAAGCTATGGCAAAACGGCCGTTATGGTTGCCAAAGAAACGGTCAATCAGGCATTAGAAATGGGGTTACAGGAAGGACTGCTCTATGAGCGGCGCAACTACCATGCCCTGTGGGCGACTCACGATGCACAAGAAGGCATGCTGGCCTTTTTGGAAAAGCGGGACCCCGTTTGGAACGGCCGTTGATCGATTAAATAGGGATTTGTGAAAAGTAAAAAGTGAAAAGCAAAAGAAGCCTGCTTTTTACTTTTCACCTTTTACTCATTACGTCTTCTAGCGAAACCGGCGCGAAATTTCCTCAATATGCGCTGGACCAATGCCGCAGCAGCCACCAATCAATGACGCCCCGGCCTTAATCCAATTGTCCGCTTCATCCGCATACGCTTCCGGCGTAATCATGTCATTAAACACCCAGTTTGGCATTTGAAAAACCCCATAATGAGCATAAACACCAGTTGGCCCCGACCAATTTGCTTTCAAATCTGACAAGCCAACAGGGATTGCATCAATTAAGCTGTGCATAATTGTAATCATGGGCACCTGGCTCAAATCAAGGTGTGGCAACAAGGCTCCAAACCCACCCCCTTTAGCCAAAGTTGAGCGTTTATGCTCTTTTTCTAATCGATAGGTAAATCCTAAAATGACGGGTAATCCTGTCTTCTTTACCGCCTCAATCATAATGGATGTGATTTCAACATCCCACAACATTTCGAGCATAAAAAAATCGACCCCATTTTTGGCCAAAATGGCAGCCTGTTGATCAAAATTATCTTGAAGCACTTTTTCACTTAATCGATCGGCCCCAAACGTATCGGGGGACATGGAGCCGGCCACCCATACTTGATGCGCGGCTTCATGTGTATCCCTCACCTCACACGCAATCTTAGCTGACAGCCGATTTGCCTCTTCAAATTGTTCACCAATCCCACACTCTTCCATCACTTGCTTCGAGCAGGCGTAGGTGTTGGTAATAATCACCTCAGCACCGACATCGATGTAATCCTTATGAATTTGGCGCAACAGATCGGGTTGTGTGATGGATGAGCTAGCGCTCCAGCCCCGGCTTTCCATTTTTGCACCCCGCTTTTCCATTTCGGTACCTGTACCACCATCAATAATGATCAATTCAGGTTCAGCAATTCTGTCTAGAAAAGTTTTCATAGCTATTTCCTCTATCATCCAAATATAGAAAGCCCCAATTAAAGTTGGGGCTTAATTACATAGGAATTTTATCTAACTAAATAAAAAGAAAAAGGGGGTTAATACACTTAATCAGGGGTTTCTGTTTCTAACTGGTTTAAGCGTAAGGCTTCCTCAATCCAGTCTGTGGGATCGTGATTTTGCCACGATTTGAGCTGGACAATCTCCTTCAAGCGAAGGGGATCCTGATTGGAGAGATCTGTAAATGAATTGATACCGGCTTCATTAAGCCGTTTAGCGTAGGTGGGACCAATCCCTTTGATCATTTGGAGCTGATTTTTGCCCGTATATTCAAAGTGATTTTCCATCTGATTAAGCTTCTTCTGTAGATTTGTAATTTTCGATTCGGCTTGTTGGAGCTTTGCTTCAGCTTCATCTACTTTCTTTTGAGCATCATCAGAGACCGATAGCTTGCCCATCATGGTAGAAACCATCGCTTTCAGCTCACTTACACGGACTTCTGCTTTTTCAATTTGCTCAACCAAAGCGGCTTTTTCGGCGTCAAATTGAATTGCTTTTTGAGCAAGGGGTTCGAGCTTTGCCACTTGATCTGTTAGATGCTGAATTTGGGTTTCATTGGCAGCGATTTCTTGATAGGCGGCTTGGTTCTCAGTTTGAAGCGTTGTGATTTCATCTTGGAGTAAGGTTAGATCTTCGCCCAGCTCTTCGTTATCGGCAACGGCCGTTTCATACTTGTCGCACACCATCTGGATTTCTTGTTGAAGCTTATCCGCATGGTCTGTCACGCGATTAAGATTCCCGTGGAGCACTTCAATCTCAGAAGACGCCTCAGAAAGCTGCTGCTGCAGCTTTTGGTTATCACCCACTTGCTCGCTAATCTGCTCTTCAGCCTTCGTAAGGTTCTCTTTTATGCGGGACACTTGGGCCATCGATTTGGTTAGCGATTTATCCGTTTGGTGAAACTTATGCGCGGTTGACTGATACGCTTTTTGAAGCTGTTCTTTCTGCTTGAGAGATTCAATCAGTGGCTTGCCAAGCAAATAGTAATCGACAATCATCACAAGCAAAATGCCGGCGGCCAGCCCCACGAGTAAACCAATGATCACTGTTAAAGAAGACATAAGCTTGTTTTATCCTTCGTTCAAAATATTTTCTGCACGCCAAGGCTGTATCTTCAGAATTTCTGCTAGTTGGGCAACCGTCAGACGCTTAAGTTGAGCCTTGGTGTGAATACCGGCTTGGGCTAATCGTGAGGCAAACGTGGGACCAATTCCTTTAATTGTTGTCAAATCCTCTGTGGGAATTTCGGAAGAAACGGCCGTTTCCTCACGCTGAGTAGCTTTTCTAAGGGCATCTTCGGTGCGCTTTAACCGATCTAGTAGGTCAAGCGCCCCATCTTCCGCTTTGGTACTCTTTTGCCAATACCAATAGATCAGGCACACCATGGCGCCGATTAGCAAGCCTCGGAAAAAATATTTGCCATATTTACTGAACATAACAATTCACATTCTAATGGCTTCTACACGAAAACGCAACTTTATGTCACTAAAGACGATAAAATTTGAGGCAATTTTTATAGAATATGGCTTCTTTTTCAACGGCCGTTAAATCCGCCACGGCCGTTTCTGCAGTGCGCACCCATCCTGCCCAGCTATCGATTGCCAATAAAGAGACCGGCCAATCCCCTCCATACATCACCCGCTCAGGGGTAAATACGTCAAGAACATGATCGATATACGGCCGTAAATCAGGCAACTGCCAATTGGTGTGCTCCGCTTCCGTGATTAACCCCGACAGCTTGCACTGCACATTTGGGAATTGCGCCAGCTGCTGGATTTGGGCGGCCCAGGGCGACATTAAGCCTGATTTGATGTCCGGTTTGCCAAAATGATCCAACACAAACGAGACGTTAGGACACGCCTCCACTAATTGCAAAACGTCTCCGAGCTGATGATGCAAGACGCAAATATCAAATGAAAGCTGGTAGCTAGGCAGCATTTGAACCGCTTCAATGAAAACTGGCTGGGTTGAAAAACCTGGCCCTTCCGATTGAATCAAGCGGCGCACCCCTTTGACCAATGGATTTTTCGCCAATGTTTCGAGATGCGCCTGAACGGCCGTTCCATTCTCCAAAGGGGCGTCAGCCACGATGCCCCCGATTCGAGCATCACTTTGAGCCAGTGAGCTGACCCATTCAACCTCAGCAAACGCATTATTGGGGTCTGTGCCCCCAGCCTGCACAAAGACAATTTTCTCAAGCTGAAATGGTTCAGTTTGGTCTGTGAGATGTTGGGGTAGAAACGGCCGTTTAATAGCAGGCACCTCA
>JBCCFD010000128.1:0-16875 GCA_039029915.1 Chloroflexota bacterium | reverse complement strand
CGGCAGGCTGAGCGGCCGCCATCGAATTTATTATGAGTGAGCAAAATATGCGTCAGCTTACTCAAGCCGCTGTCTGTCAAAATGATGAAATAAACCTTTCCCTTATGGTTCCGCGCATCAAGCAGATCAAAAAAAGCTCAAAATTCAAGGGCAAGATGAACGCTTTAGCGATCTTCAACCCACGCGAATTGTCTTTGAAGCGTAATCAGCAGAGCCTCTGGAGGCAATAAAAAATGAATAAGAAAACGATCAATGATGTGGATTTAGCAGGTAAAAAAGTGTTGGTGCGGGTTGATTTCAACGTGCCGCTAAGCAGTAAAGACCCCCAAGATGATATTCAAGTGACAGATGATATGCGCATTCGTGCGGCATTACCTACCTTGACCGCAATTCTAGAAAAAGGTGGGGCGCTAATTTTATGTTCGCATTTAGGGCGTCCAAAATCCCCTGAAGACACGCAATTTTCAATGACCCCAGTTGCCCAAAAGCTCAGTGAATTGATAGGAAAACCTGTGCAGACAGTTAATGAGGTTGTTGGTGAGGCAGTAACGGCCGTTGCTAGCATCCTAAAACCGGGCGAGATTCTCATGTTAGAGAACACTCGCTTTCACCCAGGCGAAAAGAAAAACGATGCCCAACTTGCTCAGGCTTTAGCGGAACTGGCAGATGTCTATGTGAATGACGCCTTCGGCTCTGCTCATCGGGCTCACGCCAGCACGACCGGGGTTGCCCAGCAAATTCGGGTCAAAGGCGGGGCTGCTGTTGCTGGGTATTTGATGGAGAAGGAGCTGGCTGCTTTAGGAACGGCCGTTACCAATCCTGAGCATCCCTACGTCGCCATTATGGGCGGCGCCAAAATTTCTGACAAAATCAAACTGATTGACAATTTGCTCGATACCGCAGACAAGATTCTGATTGGTGGCGGCATGGCCAACACCTTCCTAAAAGCACAAGGTCACGAAATGGGCACCTCACTCGTTGAAGATGACGCGATTGATGAAGCCAAACGGTTAATGGAATTAGCCGGAGCGCGTTTGGTACTGCCGGTTGACCTGGTCGTCGCTGACGAATTTGCCGCCGATGCTAAAGCCAACACGGTGCCCATTTGGGCCGTCCCTGTTTCCAAAATGGCGCTAGATGTGGGGCCAGGTACTCTTGAGCGGTTTAATGAAGAGCTTCAAGGGGCACGACTCGTCATTTGGAATGGGCCGATGGGTGTATTTGAGTTTGAAAACTTTGCAGAAGGCACCAATGGCCTTGCTCATCTATTGGCAGATTTTGTAGAGCACGGCACACAGGTCATGATTGGTGGGGGAGATTCCGCTGCTGCGGTTCGCAAGGCGGATTTAGCTGACAAAATGACGCATATCAGCACGGGAGGCGGGGCTAGCTTAGAGCTGTTGGAAGGTAAAACGCTACCGGGTATTGCGGCGTTAGACGATTAATTAAGGATTGGGGATTAGGGATTGGGGTTTTGATCCTCGATCGCTGGTCCCCGATCACGTTTCTCTGTTTTTTCCGAAAGCTGTTTTAATTGCAGGCTTAACCAGCGAAGCGTTGCGGCGACGCCTTTCTTCGCTTCAGCCTGCCAGTCAGTTTGGCGAATGCGCTCTTTTGTCGCTTCGAGTTGAGCTTTAGCCTGTTCCTCTGCCGCTTTCACAACGCGCTCTTGCACAACTTGCGAGCCTTTAGCCGCAACTTTGCTGGCGCCATTTCCCAAAGTCTGAGTAACTTTTTTACGAGCGTTTGATTGCCATACTTTTTTACCAGTTGAAACGGCCGTTTCGGCCACCTTCTGGCCAATATCCCGCTTCAAATTACGTTCTTCCACTACCTGAGCCGGTTCTTCATTCAAAATCTTGATTTCAATGGGGTCTTGATCCATGCATTCACCTCAGTCGTCTATACGATTGTAGGTAGAGAGGGTTGCATTAAGTGTAAACAAAAATGATTCGATGGATATAAAGTAGGTTGATGAGTTTTTGTTTGCTTTTAAGTATCAAATGATAGGAATCTCAATGAACAGAACCTAAAGTTCCGTCAAGCGTATCTTGTCTATGTCGTCTTTAATTCTATTGACCCCGACGGTGCAGGCTCTGAATTCTGACGAAGGGCATAAATCGATTGCACCAGCGTGCTTACCACGGTGGCATAGGCAATCAATTTTTGGCCAGTGACTTGAATTTGCAAACCCCGCAGTGTGTCAATCGAAGGACCTCCCGATAGGAGCAAATAATAAGCAATCAGCGAAACGGCAAAAACAATAAAAACGCCAGCATTTTTGTTAGGATAAGATCGTTCTAAAAAAATCGCGATGATAAACAGAATAACGGCGATAGGAAAGGAGCCAAAAGCCCAGAAAACAAAATCGACATGGGCATCGATGTACAAGTTGGCCGGCGTGAAGGCAACCCCCATAAAGCTAATGCCGGAAATAATACCAATCAGCATCCCTAAACTGCTGACGATTTGTACAACTAAATTGCTTTTAAAAAATTGTTTGAAGGAAATAAAGAAAAGAATTAGAGTCAAGCCTGACAGATTAAGGGCAATAAAAAATAAAAGCGCAGAAACAGTGTTTGGCTCTCCGATATATGTTTCAGTTAAGCCCAATTCACTGAAGAAATTGGTAAAAAAGGAGTAGCTTTGGCTATTTTCATCAAGCGTTGATCCCCCAGGATAAAACAGCATCGCCACGGTCGTTAAAACAACAAATTGAATGGTGCTAATAATGCTTAGTTTAAACGCGGTTTGACGGAAAAACGGGGCTTGGAACATAGGATACCTCTTCGCAAATAGCCTGTCAGCTTGTCAGCCAATCAGCCTGTTAGTCAGCATTTTAGAACGAATGATGCTTCTAATCGAACTGCCAATCGTCGAATGGAAATTGGGCAACGAGGCGATCCGTGTGAGGATGTTGCGGATTGCTAAATAGCGTCTGAGTATTTGCAATCTCCACAAGTTCACCATTATGGAAAATCCCAATGCGATCTGCAAACGCTTTGGCTTCGGCCAAGCTGCTGCTCACCAGCAAATAGGTCAACCCATGGCTTTGCTGGATGTCTTTAAGGAGTGTAATAAACGGCCGTGCCAGCAAAGGGTCAAGCTTTGCTAACGGATCATCTAGCAATAAAAAGGATGGCTTTGTGGCCAGCGCCCGCGCCAGAACCACACGCTGTCTTTGACTACCCGACAGTTCATAGGGAAATCGTCGCGCCACATATGGATTAAGCCCTACGACTTTGAGTAAGTCCTTGACTAGGGCCAATACATTGCTTCGTTTAGCCAAGTTGTGAATCCGAAACGGCTCACTCACAATATCTACAATGGTTAGACGCGGATTGATGGCCAAATATGGATCATCAAAGATAATCTGCATCTGCTGTCTGAGTAATTTTTGCGCACCTCGACGCACCTTCGACACGTCTTTCCCATTAAAAAGCACCTGCCCAGATGATGCGTCTTCCAATTGAAGTAGAGATCTAGAAAAAATAGATTTACCTGATTTTGGAGGCATCACCAGCGCAACAGTTTCGTGTGCCTGCACCTCAAACGACACATTGGTATAAATGGGTATATTGCCAACCTGTCGTCGAAACAGCCCGCTTCGGATGGGAATTTGTTTACCTAGCTTCTGAACTTTCAACAAAGGTTGGACAGTTTTTGTGCTTGTCTCCATCTTTAGATTGTATCGAAAAGATATCGTAACGGCGATGAGAGGATGTTGAGTGTTTATTGAACGGCCGTTTTTCATCTTCTATGATTGGCGTATGAAATGGCGTTCAATTTTGCACCGAGCAAGGGCAATCGGCTTAGCCCTCCTGCTGCTCCTCATTCTCAAACCCCAGTGGCCCCAATTTGGAGAAGAAGAATATCAACTGGAAGCCATTATTGGGCAGCGGCAGTTTGATTTCTTGATTTGGGAGTTTGGCGCACTATCAACCAAGGTGCAAGCCTTGTCCACGGAAAGTTATCAGGCTATGAACGCGTCGGAACAAGCGGACTTTGTCATTGCTTATCTGACGCTTTTGGGTGAAACCCAACGACTAGAGCGTGAAATTAGCGCACTTTACACAAATCCCGACATCAATGACCCTGATGCAGCTTCTCAATCGCTGCAGAATGACTTTGCACAGAAGCGAGCATTGGTTGAAGAAAAACGGCCGTTAGCAGAAGCTATTGTTCAAGATCAGGTCGGCCAAATATTAGTTGAAGAAGGATTTGAGGTTGGGGGACGCGTTTGGCCCCCCGTTATTATGCACATGTCACCGCTGCCCTCGTTTCTGATGGTTTCGCCCAGAGACCGTATTGAGCGGTTGCATTCTTATACGCTCATCAACGGTTTACCCACACCGGATATGGATGAGATTGAAACGGCCGTTTATGATGATCTTGCCCTTTCAGGGCTCGTTGTCCCCATCGGTGGACTAGGCACCTTCCCAGCCATGATTCAAGAAACAACCAATATCAATTGGCTCGTTGAAGTCACCGCCCATGAATGGTCACATCACTGGATGGGATTCTACCCAATTGGGGTTAACTATCTTACGGATCCCCAAGTGCGTATCATGAACGAAACCACTGCCTCTATCATCGACCGTGAGGTTGCCAATCAGGTGATTGAGCGATTTTATCCCGAATTTGTGCCCCCACCGCCGCCTGAAAACCCAGCCCCACCGCCTGAGCCTGAGCCTGACGCCTCGCCGCCCTTTGACTTTCGCGCCGAAATGGCCGAAACGCGCATAGAAGTTGATCGATTATTGGCCGAAGGAGAAATTGATGCAGCGGAGGCGTATATGGAAGCACGACGCATCACGTTTGTTGACAATGGCTACAACATTCGCAAACTGAATCAGGCGTACTTTGCATTTTATGGAGCTTACGCGGCCCAACCGGGCGGTGCAACGGGGGAAGACCCAGTTGGTCCGGCGGTGCGTGAAGTCAGAGCACTTAGCCCGACGCTGCGGGAGTTTATGGACAATATGGCTCAATTGGGCAGCTTTGCGGAATTGGAAACCTTAATCGAAACGCTCAATAGCTCTTCGTAATTTTTTGGAACAACGCTTTTTCGCAATCTGCGTCAAGCGCTACTGTTTCGCACGGTAAGGCTGCGCTAAGCTTAATCATACTTCGCTATCAGGCTCATTATCCTGAAGATCAGCCACAATATCCTGCAACGGCCGTAACATTCGTTTCGCTTCCTCCCAGTGGCCGTCTCGACTTGGCAAAGCGAGGTAGGCTTCAAGGGCGGTTAATGCTTCTGGAAAACGGCCGTTATCCTGCAAAGTCAAAGCGCGATTGAGCAGCGCCATCGAATTCTCAGGCTCTTTTGCCAAAACCTCCTCAAAAATAGCCAGCGCCTCTTCATGCTTCCCAAATTCACGGCTCAACAGCACCCCCTTGTGCAATCGTGCCGCCGTAAATGAAGGATCAACCTGATACGCTCGCTCGAAGTAGTGAATCGCTCGCGCGTGCTCAGAAAGCATCACATTAGCGTGCCCAAAGTACCGGTGCAACCCACCCCAAGTAAATAGCGCCCACGACCAGAGGAATTTAAACATAAGTACAGTATAGCATGATGGGGATTAGGGATCAGGGATTGGGGATTGGATATTGGGAGGCTTAAGCAATTATTGGGATCAAAAAGTGGGTAGCTAAATCGCTACCCACTCATCATTATTCAATAATTGCTCTCCAAGTGATCAATCACTTAGTCAAGATATTATTCATGCTCAGCCAGCCACTTCTCAAGCTCCATAGCTGCCCCGCAGCCTTGGCCGACTGAAGTCGCAATTTGACGGAAATGGTTGTCTTGGATTTCACCGGCTGCATAAACACCCGGAATATTGGTTCGGTACCGTTCATCAGTAATGACATAGCCCTGCTCGTCCATTGCCAGCTGATTGGCCAGGAACTGGCTGTTTGGATAGTGCCCAATGAAGATAAAGACGCCATCTGTTTGCCGAACAGACTCTTCACCCGTTCTGGTGTTTTTCACTTTAATATGATCAACGACACCATTCCCATTAATCTCTTCAATCACGGTATCCCAAACAAAGGAAATTTTCTCATTAGCACGGGCGCGTTCTTGAAGATTCACACCAGCCCGCAAGCTATCGCGACGATGCACAACTTCTACTTTGTTGGCAAATTTGGTCAGAAACAGACCTTCTTCCATCGCGCTATCCCCACCACCGACAACAACGACATCCTTGCCGCGGAAAAAGAAGCCATCGCAGGTACCACAGTAGCTCACGCCACGGCCCACGTACTCTTCTTCACCCGGTACATTCAAATGTTTAGGCGAGGCGCCAGCCGTCACGATGACACCGTCAGCTTGGTACGTTTTGCCGTGCGTTTTAACCGTAAACGGAGGCCCACTGGTAAAATCAACCTCAGTCACCTCATCAAACTCAAAGCGTGCCCCAAAGCTTTCAGCCTGTTTTTGCATGACGTCTACAAGGTCAGGCCCAGTTGGGGTCTTTTCAGCCGACCAGAAGCCGGGATAATTTTCAACTTCGTGCGTGATTGAGATTTGTCCACCCAATTGCATACCCGCAATCACCAAAGGGTTTAATTGCGCGCGGGCGGTATAAAGTGCGGACGTAATGCCAGCTGGACCAGAACCAATAATAATAACGCGTTCTTTTTCCATAATATTTTTTCAAGACCTTTCTTTAATAAAAATCGCGTCTGAATAATAACCTACACGATTTGTTTTTTAGTTAATATAAATTATAGACGATGATTTTTAATGATTTCTTACACACAAGGGGGACAATCACTTTTTGTGATGGGACAGCGGTAAATGAATCGTAAAGGTTGTCCCTTTGCCAACGACACTGTCAACAACAATACGGCCGTTATGCTGTTCCACAATTGTTTTCGCCACAGAAAGCCCTAGCCCCGTCCCTTCAGCCGATTCACTACCGGGGATACGATAGAAGCGTTCAAATAGATGCTCAATATCTTGCGGCTCGATACCAGCCCCCGTGTCTTCCACCCCAATTTGTAGTTCATCCGTCTCTAGACGTGTTTTAATATAAACACGGCCGTTTTCTCGATTGTACTTCACCGCATTGCTCACTAAGTTGAGCAGTACCTGCTTTAACCGATCGCTATCGCCAATGACATATGGAGCAGACTCAACCGTGGGCAGATTTGAATCCAAGGTTGTTTCGATCACAATATTGCGTTCAGACGCTTGTGGGTTTGAGATATGAACCACGTCAGAAACCACCATTCTAATATCAACCGGATTTTGCGCAATCGATTGTCGGCCAGATTCCAAGCGGGCAAAATCCAAGAAATCACGCGTCATTTTAGACAGTCGTTTCGATTCTCGACGAATCATACCAATCAGCTCATCATGCTTTTCTTCAGGCAAATCAGTGCGTACCAGCAGCTCGCTCGCCGTCGTAATCGCCATTAGTGGCGTTTTAACCTCATGCATAATTTCAGCCAGTAGGTCTGACTGGGAAAACAGTCGCGCATTCATGATAGCAACGGCCGATTGTGAGGCCAGCGCCTCCATTAGGGCCACATCCTGCTGAGAATAGGTGGTGCTCCCGTCGATTTTGTTAATGACTTCCAAAGCGCCAAGAACCTGATCGTGTGCAATAAGCGGCACGGCCAACATAGAGCGCGTCACAAACTCTAGCTCTTCATCGATACCGGAAAAATGGCGGTCGTCCGTTTGAACATCACTCAGAATTTGATAACGGCCGTTACGCACCACCCAACCCGCAATACTGTTATCGAGCGGCACCTCAATCTCATCTGTGATAACTTGATTCGTAGAGGCAGCAAAGTACATCTTCCCCGTGCGATTATCTAAAAGCAAAATTGAAGCCGCTTCTGTGCCAGTTAAATCGATTGCCACATGCATCACCAAATCCAGCAGTTCGTCAAGACGCAAAGTCGAGCTTAATCGACCGCTTATTTCTAAGAGCCTCAGGAGGTGTTCTGGGGAGATGGTTTCAGGTTCTTGGGTATTTGTCAGGTGAACTTCGGGTCTTGCCATAACCATTTACTGTTTTGGTAGAAAAGGTGCTGCCAATTGGGGAACAGCATCTACGACATCTGCATGAACGACAACATCCGCGATCGAATCAAGCTGGGTATTACCTAAGTTGATAATAATAAATTTGGCCCCTTTCCTTTTGGCCAAGATTGGCATCTGATTAACTGGCCCCACTTCTAAGGAGGAGCCAACTACCAATATCACGTCACATGATTCTACAGCCGCTTCCGCTTGTTGCAAAATGGAAAAAGGTAAAAGCTCACCAAATAAAACAACATCAGGTTTAATCGCACCGCCACATTTTGAGCAAACTGGCGCAATTTTTGTCTTGATAAGTTCTTTTAAGAGTGGTTCCCCATCTTGCTGATCACCACAGCTAATACAACTAGCCGTACGCACATTGCCATGCACCTCGTACACCGTTTTAGACCCCGCCTTAAAATGAAGCATATCAATATTTTGAGTAACAACGGCCGTTAATGGACCGTGTTTCTCTAAATCCACTAAAGCTTGGTGGGCCGCATTCGGTTTGGCGCTTAGCATCAATTCAGTCGTGGGGTACAACCAATCATAGAATTTCTGGGGATGACGGCGAAACGCTTGAATTGAAGCCACTTCAAAGGGGTCAACCTTTTCCCACGCGCCCGACTCGGGACTCCTAAAGTCTGGAATACCGGAGGGAGTGCTAATACCAGCTCCCGTTAAACAAACCAGTCGTTGACTGTTTTTGACAATTTCCATTGCACGTTGAAGGGACTCGGACATGCTAAATACTCCGTCTCATAAACAAACAATAACTTTTTTTCGGGCAAGACGCGCAAACTTAAAATAGATTTAAACTGTTGTTATTTTTTGGGCAAGCTGCTTGAACTGGAACGCTGTCACACTATTTTCAATCAGTTGAACGAGCGGGATTCCTTTGTTGACGGATTGAGTAAACTCCTGCGAATTAATGGGCACAATCCCATATAACGGCCGTCCCAAGTAAGACTCAATCGCCTGCTGCGGAATTTCCCGATTATTGTTGAAGTCTAAAATAATGGGGTGTATCTTCGACGTTGAAAACATCGCTTTTTGCCAAAGCACCATCAACCGTCGCGCTGCTGCTAATGCAACTCGCTCCGGCCGTAAGCAAACCAAGATATGGTGCGCCTCTTCCAAAATTGATGAGGTCAAAGGTGAAACGCCACGTCCAGCGTCAATCACGAGGAACGAGTTAGGTTTTACCACCGTGTTGCAGATTGCTTTCAACTGTTCTGGGGAATAATTCTGATAGTTCCCAAGCAGATTGGCCCTTGAAGGAATAATCTTCAAGTGATCATTCCAAGAAATCATTGCCGAAGGCAGGTGGCCCGGAATCTGTTCAGGCGATAAGGTAGGCAACCGTTTGGCTTCACGAGAAACCTTTTGCTTCAAATAAACAGCCACATGCCCTTGGGTTTGATCCAAGTCAAGCAAGAGCGTAGAGCGCCCAGAAGCGGCTAAGCTGGCTGCAACATTGATGGCCGTAGTAGTGGTCCCCACACCACCACGCGCTCCCATAACCACAATAACCTGACTCTTTTGAGATTTTGGCTCTTCTAGCTGATCGCTACCAACATGACGGGTGCCCATCAGGTCATGGCTTCGTGTATCCTGTTCCACTTGCACAGCAGACATATTGTGCTTGTGGGTTTTTGAGGAGTTCAACAGCACTTCAACCCGCTCAACAAGTTCATCGGGTTCAGTAGGTTTCGTCAGATAATCATCGGCACCAGCATCAAAGCCTGCTAACTTTTGTCTGGGACTATCTTCAGCCGAGAACATAATAATGGGGGTTTGTGCTAAATTCGGATTACTTCTTATGCGGCGGCAAAATTCCCACCCATCCATCTCCGGCATCATGCCGTCAACCATAATCAAGTCGGGCGACTCTTTTTCAGCGATGGATAGTCCTTGAAACCCAGAACGGGCACTAAACACTTTATATTCATGTTGTGCCAGTACGCTCGTAATAATATCTAAAGTTTCGGGATGATCATCAACCACTAAAAGTTTATGGGTCATTTTGAGTACCGTATAAATCACACTATGTAAGTTGGAATTGCCATATTGAATGTGATTTACTTAAACATTCAACTAGAATGTAGACATAATAACATAAGATAAGTGTCTGGAAAACCATCGTATTTTGAAAAACACGTTTTTTAACCTGTAAAACAGGTCTTATGCGCTCATCTTAAAGGTTTGATGTATCAGAACATTGGCTCAAAAGCATGTTTTTAAACAGGTGGCCAAGGGTAATGGCGACCCGGCCCTGGTTGCCGGAATGTACCATCATTAATCAGGTTTGAAAGTCGCTTTTGTAAGGCTTGTAGCTCTTCTTTGTTAATCAACTCAGACAAAGTTTGCCTGAAATTATCTTTATTTGTTGCTAGATTATTTTGGAACTGTGTCATGTCTGACAATAGTGCTTTTGGTATTGGTTGACCGGCAAACTCCCAAATAACCGAACGCAATTTGAACTGTGAGTGAAAAGCAATGCCGTGATCGATAGCCCACAGGCGCTCTGCATCGGGGTTGTCCATGTGAATTTCTTCAACGAGGACATGACCGGCTTTACGATCGGCATTATTAATGATGATATCAAATAGGGTGAGCCTTTGAAGCATTTCCCGAAATTGGGGGGCTCCTTCAATTGTAAAGTAATGGCGATCAGGGTTGTGCTGTTCTATGAAAAGTTGGACAGAACCTACCCCATTGGGGCCGTTCCTTAGCACGGTTGGTGGAATAAGATCCCATTTAAGCGCATCACTGACTAAAAAGGCAGTTCGTTCACGATTGCAAAGCGTGCCAGTTGGGAAATCCCACAACGGCCGTTCACCGCGACGAGGCTTATACACGGCCGAAATTTCATGCTGAGCCGTACAAACACGAATTAAAAACGTGTAATTAGAACTCCACGGCATGAGCCCTTCAACATCAATCTCTCCAGTTTGTAATACGTTTAAAAGCTCAGCTTTATCCATCATCATAAAATTTGGATGTTGTCTATTGTTTCGTTTTCAAGATTTTTTGGTTTTCACATTCATTAATGAACGTGACCATTCATCTTTGGTGATACTTCAGAGCCAGGATTGCTAAATCTCCCTGAGCGAACCGAATTGCGCGCATGAGGAATAAGCAGCTTGGCTTGCTCACGGGTAATCCAGTAGCTAACCACATTAGGTTCTTCTTCTTCAGGAACCAGCTCATAAGCTACCAAAACAATTTGGTCGGTCTCTTCGTTATAGCCTAACCCCATATTGCCAACTCTAAAGAGGGATTCAACAGGTTGACGCAAGCTCATATCCGACCAGATCGTTTCATCTGTTTGCGCCGAAGCAGGGTGCTTTTCGGCTAAGTCCTTAAGTAAGGTTTCAAGACTACCGGCCAATACATTGGCTTGCTCTTTTTCAATTAGAAGTGAAATAATTTGTGTACTTCGGCTCCCTTGAATGTAAAAACTGCGTTGTCCGGGTTCTCCAACAGCGCCTACAGTGATGTGTGTCGCTGGGTTAATTTCAATTTGGCGCGCCATAATTCTCTTCCTTTTTATCTTAAAATGGTCGGCTTTTTGTTTTGCTTACGGTAATAATTTTTCCCACAAAGGACCTTCTATCCCTTCAGTGATTTTCAGAAAGTATCTTGAATTCCTGAGCACAAAATGAAAATCAGTTTCAGGAGAACAAAAACTTATACGAAGCTGTTTATTTTTGAAACGGTGTGTTATTTTTCCGCTCGACTTTTTTGAAGGCGTACAGTTCACTTCTTTTTGTCTTTCTTCTTGGATTTCTTTTTCTTTGGAGCTGGCTTTTTAGGTGTCTTCATTAACCCCGTATCGTTCATGCGAATTACTCTCATCATGCCATTTTCCGGTAGGGTAATCACACTTGCTGAGGCAGGCGAAATAACAATCCGCTGAAAAAGGTCCATGTGCACCCCTAAATAGTGTGCCAAAACCAACTTAATCAGGTCAGCATGGGAGCAAACCACAATTGTCTCGTTTTGATGTTTTTCACTAAGATCTTCTAACGCTTGAATGGCTCGAAATTGAACTTCGCGTAAGGCTTCCCCATTTGGAAAGCGCAGGCGGCTGGGAAAGAACTGCACCACGCGCCACAAAGATTTTTTTGCCAGTTTGGCAATTTTTTTGCCCTCCCATTTGCCATAGCGCACCTCACCAACTTCGGGTAGCTCTTGGATGGGTAGGTTTTGAACTTTAGCAATGTAATCGGCCGTTTCCATACAGCGAGTAACGGGACTACTGTAAATCGTTGAAATTTCAATATCTTTTAACCGCTGGGCAACATCCTCAGCCTGTTTGTGGCCATTTTCATTGAGATGGACACCCTCAATCCAGCCTGCTAGTCGATGTTTACTTACCCAGTCGTTTTCCCCGTGACGGACTAAAATTATTGTTGCCATGTTTCAATAATATCACATGTAAGAAGAATGATTAAACCGTGCCGGCCTATTCATTATGGTAAATATGGATAATCAGGAACCTGTCCGCCGACATCACGTGTTAAGAGTTCTGGCGGGACCGTAGGCAGGAAAAATGGGGTTCTGCAAGCAAACTCAGAGGATGTTTGAATCGTTCCATCTTCATTAACGATAGGTTCAGAATATTGTGCTATTTCAAAATAAGCCGCCATGACGTGGCAAGCCACTGGGGTCGCCCACGCAGACCCTTCACCACCGTTATAAATAAAGACGGAAACGACAATTTCAGGGTTTTCGGCCGGTGCATACCCGACATACCATGAATGGGTAGGCAAAATGCGCCGCAGGAGGATGTCATCAAAACTGCACCACCCTTTATCGATGGCAATGTCGTCGCAGTATTCGGCCGTCCCTGTTTTTCCAGCGGTGACGATGCCAAATGGCTCAAGCCAATCGACCCATGTCGCGCCCGTAAAGAACTCTTCCTCGTTGCGGAATACGTTCACAAGCTCAGCCCCATCTGCTACGATCTCTAGGTATTCACGATCGATATCAACGGCCGTTACCACCTCAGGTTGAAAAATGTAGTTGCCTTCAGCATCAAATTCAACAGGGAAACCGGGATTGTCAATCACGTTGCCTTCAGCATCAATCACCGTCACTGACCCATCAGGGTTTTGGAAAGCTCGTGAGGTGATTTGGCCAGCATCGTTCGTGAACACAATACGGCCGTCTTCATCCGTCATGTGGTGAATAATTGAGGGGCGATACAAAAAGCCACGATTGGCAACAACCGCCATCATTTGAGCCACCTGCATCGGCGTCGCGGTCAAGAAACCCTGTCCAATTCCCAAATTATAATCATCACCCGTTGACCAAGGTTCTCCATAAACTTGTGCTTTCCAGTCTCGGCTTGGTGGTAAGTCACCCGCCGCTTCCAACGGCAATTCAATCCCCTGCACACGACCAAAGCCAAACTGGTTTGCATACTGAGAAACGCGATCCACGCCTAACCCTTCCACAAACTCACCGTCTTGGTCAAATCCACCGGTAATCTTATAAAAGTAAATATCACAAGAGTTGGCGATGCCTAAGAGCATGTTCATCAATCCATGCCCATCACGATTCCAGCAGACAAAGGTTTGGGCACGCCCCGGATCATTTGGGGAAAATCGGTTTGGAATATCAATTTCGCCTGGGGCATTGAGAAGACGTTCAGCCGAAATGACACCCTCTTGTAACGCCGCCGCCCCCGGCACCATCTTAAAGGTTGACCCTGGCGGATAGGTACTACTAATCGCCTGATTAACAAGCGGACGATATACATTACGAGCTAATCCTAAGTAGTAATCAACAGGCACTTCTGTTTGGAATCGATTATTGTCAAATGATGGCACGCTAACCATTGCTAAAACCTCACCCGTTTGTGGATTCATGGCAACAATAGCCGCCTGCTGCGCCTCAATAAACTCATTTTGGCCCGTAATATCATCACGATCCGGAATCTCTTCTCGAAGAATCATGGCTTGCTGCAAAACGTGAGTGGCAATCATTTGCAAGTCAAGGTCAAGCGTTAAATGCATGTTCAAACCCGGTACCGGTGAATTTTCCAAGCCAATTTGACGCACCTCACGCCCCGTCCAATCCACCTCGATTTGCCGCTCACCTTTTGTTCCAGCCAGCTCAATTTCCATTGATGACTCTAAGCCAGACCAGCCTACACGATCATCTCGCTGGTATCCCAGTTGATCGATCCAATTTTCATTCGGGATTGGCCCCATAAATCCTAAAATATGCGAGGTGTATTCAGCGGACGGGTAGAAGCGTAGGGGTTCAGGTATGACGCGTACCCCGGGTAGGAAAAGGCTCTCTTGCTCAATCTGATAGGCCATCGTGATGGGCACATTAGAGGTAATCACAGCGGGCAAATATTGCGCAAAGCTATTTTCATCAACGATTTGAATGATACTGTCAGGTAGTAGGGGCACGATCCCCGCTTGGTCTAGCGTATCAGAAGCAGGCACACCGTATAGCTCAGCCAGCCGACTGTAGCTATCCACTAGCTCTGGATTAGCAGTTTGAATAAGCCCCTGCTGTTCTAAAGTGTTCGTTAATGGCACTCCTGATAATAAGGATAATCGTTCAAAAACAGCCTGGCGATCATTTTCATCGCTTGGCAAAAAGGCAGGCGTGATCGTGACGTTAAAGCTGGGTAGATTGACCGCTAGTGGTTCGCCATCTCGATCAAAAACAACGCCTCTATCGGCCGTAGTGCGTAAAATAGCTAGCTGATTATCTTGAGCAAGCGATTGCAGCTCCTGCCCGCGCGTTTGTTGCACCCAGTAAACTCGATACAGCAATAAACCTAAGATGACAACGATAGCTCCTCGAAAAAAGAGCAGACGGCTGTTCACCCCTTGGGGATCGATCCGGTCTGCTTGGTCGTCAATATGGTCCCAGCCAATTCGAGACATAGTTTCTCCACGTTCTTAAGTGTTCCGAAGTTTCTAAATTGAGAACCTTGCTAGCTAAACGCTTCGGAACCTCGGGGAAACGAAGTTTGTCACCGTCGTTTTTTCAAAGCAGGAACTTCGTTTCACTTAACTAGTTGTCGCGACTCTTTCATTAACAAAAAGTCGCCTTACGGTACGTAACCCCCAATAGATGGGGAGCACTAAGATAGCATGAAGTAGAAGAAGTGGAAGGAGCGTTAATATTAAATTAAACGAATCGGATAAGCCCCAAAGTCGCAAAAGTATCGAAAAGGAGAGGATGTAAACGAGTGTGCCAACGACTGTGAGGATCAGCATTGTGAGGTAGCCGGTGTCGGAAATTGTGTCGGCAATTAAGACAACGGCCGTTACAGAAATCACAAAAGTTAAAGAACTAATGCCGACATAGCTAATAGAAAATAAGTCTAGCAAAAGCCCAGCAATAAACCCCCACATGATGCCGTCTTCTGGCTGATGAACGACTGCCCAACAGAGGGCAAACAGCAGGGGCAAGCTTGGTATCATTCCAAAAATCGTGAAGTGGGGCCAAACGGCCGTTTGCAAAATAGCTAATAAAAACATCAGCGGAATTGCAATGTAGATAGAGCGCGTCATAACGTTTATGGGCTTTCAAAAATAGAGGTATCAACCGGCTGAAAGCCCGTGATGACAAAAACCAGTTCCAATGAATCAAAGTCAACGGCGGGTTGGACAACAGACTGCTGGAAAAGCTCCGCATCGTTTCGATCAACTTCGCTAACCCGCCCAATAATCATGTCAGCTGGGAAATTCCCCCCTAAACCAGACGTCAACACAATCTCACCGCGCTCAATTTGGAACCCCTGGTCAATCCAATCAATTGTCGTTTCACCACCAATGCCCCCTCCTGTTAGAACCCCAGTGGCCCGCGAGGTACCGAGGCGAACAGGTATTGTGCTGGCATTATCCGTAATCAGCGCCACCTGTGACGCGTTCGCCGTGGTGCGGAAGACACGACCTACCAAACCGCGTGAACTTTCTACTGGCATCCCAACCACAATCCCATCTTCAGTACCGCGATCAATGATCAAGCTTCGGACAGACGGGCTGGTGTCATATCCAATAACTGATGCTGTAATTCGGCTAATCTCTGGCGTTTGACGAGCGCGATTCACCAGATCAAGCAAAATTTGATAGTCTCCCTGCACCTCGCGGAGGGTTTCATTCTCGAGTTCGAGTTCGTCGATTCGCGTTTGGAGGGCTTCAATTTCAAGTCGGGCTTCTTCTAGGCTAGCGGGGCCGTCGACAGCATCATTCAGGTCGTTGGCCTGGGTTGAGGTCCAACTTAGAATCGTGGTCATTGGGTTGCGCACAAAAGCAAAGAAGCTATCGAGATTACCACTACTGTCGAGGATAGAAAGGAAAATGGCAATGGCGACCAATGTGCCAATAATAATCCAGCGAAGCCGCTGGGGCGTTGGGGCGTTCATACATTATGATGAGCCGCCAGCCGTGGGGGGGAAAAGGCTGACTTTGGCGTTGGGTTCCAAAACTGTTTCTAGGGTGGCGGTCTCTTTGTTGATGGAAATAACGGCCGTTAATCCGCTCGGGATATCTAAAGCAACCATCAAATCAGACACGGTCTGGGCCATTGGGACTAATTCAACAGAAAACGGGTGATGTGGTGCACCACCCGCCGACTTAGGACGGTATTTACGTAAATTACCGTAAAGCTTAACTTCAACAGTCGCCATACTTATTGAACAGGGCGAATGCCTTGATAAATTTTGGGGCCACCAATTGTTTTCAAGACAACATCAGGCGTGCGCTTAATGCGCTCAGCAATCTGCTTGGCACTCATTGGTTGGTTGGCATTAGCCAGAATGGTGCAAAAAACGGCGTCAACCAGCGATCCTT
>JBCCFD010000127.1:0-17047 GCA_039029915.1 Chloroflexota bacterium | reverse complement strand
TGAAACCGTACCATCACCATTTAACTCCGCTTCAATCATATCGGTGATTCGTTGACCGCGATTGCCATCTGCCCAATAGAGGTTGATCAAATGAGGGAACTCTTCATCGATTACGGCGTGATTGGCCGTCACGATATAACCCTGGTCTGGATTGAACAGGGCTGGTAGCTCATCATACTCTATCCAACCTTCCCATTCGTACTCACCCGTCCAGCCTGGGACGGGCACTAAGCCATTGCCATCTTTGCGAATGGGTACTAATCCAGGCATTTGATAGGCGATATTGCCCTCAATATCGGCATAAACTACATTTTGAGACGGGACGTCCCAATTGCGTAAAGCGTCACGAAAATCGTCGTAATTTCCAGCCCGATTGAGTCCCACAATGGCCGCTAATAGTTTATTAGGTTCATGGGCGGTCCAGCGCATGGAGAGCATATCGGTTGCATCATCAAGCACCTCGCTAATGATTGGGCCATGATGGGTCAGCCGAACATTAAGAACAACGTCTTCCCCACCGTTAACCCTTATGACCTCTTCGATGATCTCCATATCGAGCCATTCCCCTTCAAATTCATACTGGTTTGGGTTGCTGGGGTTAATCTTTTCGATGTAAACGTCTTGAATATCGGGGCGGACGTTGGTCACTCCCCAGGCGATGTTTTCATTATGGCCGATGATGACGCCGGGTGTACCCGCAAATGAGAAGCCGGTAACGTCATAACCGGGAGCATGGAGTCCGATTTCATACCAAATGGAGGGCATCTGGATGCCGAGATGGGGATCGTTGGCCAGTAGCGGCATGCCGGTCGGCGTGTGGTCACCGTGGATAACCCAGTTGTTGCTGCCCACAAACCCCTCTGCGCCCAAGTAGCCGAGATCTGGTTTGGAGCCAATGAGGTTGGTGCTGACGTTTTCCCAGTTTACGGCCGTGTTTAAAATCGCCTCCTGCAAAATAGCTGCTTCTTCACCATCAATAGTCAGTTGGTCGGTTGGGGCAATGACGGGACGGGACTCATACGGATAAAACGGCTGTAAATTCGCGACCGTCGACTCGCCTAACTCTTTAATTAAATTGGCCCTGCGCACCTCGTCGCTCCAATTGCCGCTCAAATCATCCGACATCACTATTGACCAACCAACGGTGTGGAGTGGTGTCCATGGTTCAATTTCCCATTGGTCATTCACAAGCCCTAGAACCGTATAGTTCATTGAGATATTGTTTTGATTTTCGTCAATGTAGGCGTTAACCCCCTTAGCATACGCTTCCATGATCGCCATGAGCTCAGGCTCATTTTCTTCATAATAAGCAAGGGTCTCTTCTGCTATCCGATTCCAGCCCATTGTGCGAATAAACATATCCGACTCAACGGTAGATTCACCGGCGATTTCAGATATGCGACCGGCGCTAATGTGACGCCAAAACTCCATTTGCCAGAAGCGGTCCTGAGCATGAGTGTACCCTTGGGCAAAAAAGAGATCGTGCTCGTTTTGAGCATAGATGTGGGGAATGCCAAATTCGTCACGGTAAATCTCGACGGGTTCCTGTAAGCCTGCGAGGGAGATGGTGCCTGATGTGTCGGGAAACGGCCGTCTTACAACCACAAACCCCGCGATAACGATTGCCAAAATTAAAAGGACGATAAATCCGCCAATGCCTAGACCAATTTTTGTTGAGCGATTCATTTTTTCTCCAGCAGCTGAGTGTCAAGTGTCGGGTAATAGATGTCACATTAGGTAAATGAAATTAACCCGTTTCCTTCTTCCTATGGTGATTATACTTGGGAATTTGCCATACTTGTAATTGAGAATATAGCGACGGCTGAGTGCTCCTGAGCCTGTCCAAGCCAAAGTAAAACTAGCGGCGGCTGAGCTTGTCGAAGCCAAAGCGGGTGCTTATGGCAAGGTGCTGTTGAAATTTGTGGGGTGAAGCCTTCGACAAGCTCAGGCAGCTAGCAAACAATAACTAGCGGCGGCTGAGCCTGTCGAAGCCAAAGCGGTGGTGGCGATAACGAGGCGGTCTTTGTGAATATGTGGAGAAAAGGGGCTGGTTTTCACGCTGTTCTTATGGTTGGCCCTCTTAGTTGGGTTACGATCTGGATTGTGTCTTGCAATGGTAATTGGAGTATCGTATGAAGAAATTTTTAATCATTTTTGGCCTTACTCTTGGCGTCTTGGGAATAACGGCCGTATTAATCAACCACACCTCACCGACATTTGCCCAAACAGTTTCTACCAATCCAACAGAAGTTGCTCAACCTCAAGCCGTCGCGGCTGATGAAGTGTGCGTTGGCACCAATTTGCTAACGAATCCTTCGTTTGAGGGGGAGTACGAGCCGTATGTCATGCCGGCCCCCGGCCATCCCGATTGCCAAACGTGGCATGATAACGAACCTAACCAATACTGTGAGCGGGTTAAAGTGGCGACCGACTGGCATCCATATTGGCTGAACACCCCTCGCAATGAAAATTGGCAAAACATTCAGCCTGAGTACGTGCCGTCCTTGCCTCATGAACAGCCCCCTCGGGTATTCGCTGGCGATAAATCTCAGCATTATTTCTCGTTTTGGAGCACCCACGAAGCCGGCTTTTATCAACAGCAAACGGCCGTTATTGGCGGCAACTACTGCTTTAGCATTTACGGGCACGCTTGGTCATCACGCTTAACTCTATCCGGCTTTTTGAGCGATCCCAATGACCACGGCTATCTGCATCAGCGGGTAGGTATTGACCCCACGGGTGGTACCGATTGGCAAAGCCCGAACGTTATATGGAGCGATGAGCGGATGCAGTATGATGAATTTGGTGTTTTTAGCATCGAGGCCGTTGCCCAAACAGAAACAATCACGGTTTTTGCCTATTCACGTGCTGATGTGCCGGTTAAGCACAATGACGTTTATTGGGATGAGGCGATTTTAACGGTAGAAAAAGCAATGGCCATCGACACCGCATCGATGGCCTTGATGGCCGATGATGATCAGCCACAAACGTTGAACCAAACAGTAGGTATCTCACTGACGGCTGCCTTAAACTGGACGGCCGTTTTAGACCCAAACGGCACCATTACACCCACAGTGAATCTAATGAGCGGCGACAATACCATAACGCAAATTGACGTGATGATTGACACGAACGGTCTGCCTGTTGGCAACTACAGCACAACACTGACTCTCATTGCCGATGATCCTGAGACTACCGGATCACCATTTGAGATTCCGATTCAAGTTTTTGTGGTGGATGATATTTATGCCGTTTTTCTTCCTCTGATAGTGAGGTAGTCACTCTGCAACATGAAAGCTTGTAATTGGAGGATGCAAAGTTCTTTGAAATAAGACAAGCTTGATAGATTTAGGTGTTCCGATGTTTCTAAATTGAAAATCTATTCTGACGATTGCCGTAGGGACATAGCGCGCTATGTCTCTACCGGAGTACCTTATCTACTAAACCTGCGCATCAGGTCCTTTTAGCTCACAGCTTACAGCTATTTTGCTGGAGCGATTATTGTTTATTCCTTAGTACCAATTTTCCCCTAACCCTTGCATACAGTTCGACCATCGTCATAATTGAGGGCCTTGCAGATATTATTTTCTTCCTTTCATCAATATTTTGTAGCTGGCACTCAGGATGCTGTTTTTGATAGCTTTCATCAGTCAGTTGCGAGAACCTCCCCCTAAAAAATTATGACATTAAATAAAAGATTTTCCCCTAATTCTTTCTTTATTTTCTTGTTTTTTGGTTTGATTCTTATCGGAATCGCCCTTTTGCCTTCTTTTGCATCAGGCGAGACTGGCATTTGGCAGGATGTGTCTGAATTTTATTTACGCGATCAAAGCGATAGCCGTTTGATTGTACCTGATGAATATCGGACCGTGCAGGCGGATACAGCTCAACTGCAGACCCAACTGGCCCGAGCGCCAATGGAGATATTTGGATTTAATCAAATGGATGGCGTTGTCCTTGAGCTCCCATTGCCAAATGGTGAAAACGGCCGTTTTCGCATCATTGAATCCCCGATCATGGAAGCTGGATTAGCGGTTAAATATCCAGATATCAAAACGTACATCGGAGAGGGCATTGATGATCCATCCGCGACAGCCCGCCTTGACTGGACTCCGCACGGGTTCCACGGCATGATCTTAAGCCAGCAGGGCACTATTTATATTGACCCATACAGCCGCGGCAATGTGACGCACTATATTAGTTATTACAAAAGAGATTTTACACCTACCCAAGCGTGGAATGAACTGCCACCGGTTGATTTAGATGGCACGGCCGAACGAGTTGCGCAGCTCGTGGCGCAAAACCAAGGTAGCGTTTCATCTGGTTCACAGCTTCGCACATATCGACTTGTTGTTGCGGCAACCGGTGAATACACAGCCTTTCACGGGGGAACGGTCGGAGACGCCCAAGCTGAAATTGTGACGGCTATCAATCGGGTCACCGGCATATTTGAACGAGAAACGGCCGTTCGTCTCGTGCTCATTAGCAATAATGACGACGTGATTTTTACCAATGGGTCCACAGACCCATATTCCAATAATAACGGGTTCGCTATGCTGGACCAAAACCAAGCTGAGCTAGATAGCACCATTGGGAGCGCCAACTATGATGTCGGGCACGTGTTTTCTACCGGCGGTGGGGGCATTGCTGGGCTGGGTGTTATTTGCAGCAGTAGCCGCAAAGGAGAGGGCGTCACGGGTTTATCAAATCCTGTAGGCGATCCTTTCTATGTTGACTTTGTCGCACACGAAATTGGGCATCAATTTGCCGGTACCCATTCATTCAACAGCACGCGAAGCTCATGCGGGGGCGGCAATCGCACCGGGAGCTCAGCTTATGAGCCGGGAAGCGCCACAACCATTATGGGCTACGCGGGTATTTGTGGCTCGGATAACATTCAATCCAACAGCGATGATTATTTCCATACCATCAACTTTGATCAAATTATGAATCACGTAACATTTGGATCTGGTAGCAATTGCGGCACCGTCACGTCAACAGGAAACAATCCGCCCATTGCAGACGCCGGGACGGGTGGATTTACGATTCCAGCCGACACTCCCTTTGAACTAACTGGCTCAGGGTCGGATGCTGATGGGACGGATTCATTGACTTACAATTGGGAGCAGTTTGATTTAGGGCCATCTGGGTCGCCTAATTCGCCCTCAGGGAATGCCCCGCTTTTCCGCTCCTTTACGGCAACTTCTTCACCAACGCGCACCTTTCCGCAGCTTTCTGATCTGCTAAACAACACGCAGACCCTCGGTGAGCTGCTGCCTAGCTACACGCGCTCGTTGGAATTTCGCTTAACGGTGCGTGACAACGAAACCGGCGGTGGAGGGGTGGATTATGACTCGATTAGCTTTGATGTGGACGGTAATTCTGGGCCATTCTTGGTGACAGCGCCAAACACGGCCGTATCGTGGACGTTTGGCGGTAGTGAAACGGTGACGTGGGACGTGGCGGGAACGTCATCTGCCCCGGTTAGCTGTGCCAATGTAGATATTTTGTTTTCATTTGACGGTGGGAACAGCTTCCCCATTACCCTGCTGGCTGGCACCTTGAATGACGGGTCCGAAAGCGTGACGGTACCGAATGCGTCAACGAGCGATGCTCGCCTCAAAGTGGCCTGCTCCGATAATATCTTCTTCGATATTTCAGATAGTGACTTTACCATTACTTCAAGCAGCCCAAATGCGCCAACGGCCGTTAATATTAATGGTGATACGACTGGATTACCCTTTGTGAACTACACCTTTACGGCGGACACAACACCAACTGATGCTGTGATTCCGATTACGTACCAATGGACAGCAACGGATCTGAGCGGCGTGACTCAGCTCAATTTAACTTCAGACACGGTCACATTTAGCTGGTTTTTGCCCGGAACAAAAACGATACATGTAACGGCATCAAATTCGGCCGGCACAATAAGCTCTTCAACATTTGAGATTGAAATTGATGGGGACGTGCTCTTCCTACCTTTAATTCGGAAGTAGCCAACGAAAAATCGCAAGTCTATTTAGAGGCTTGCGATTTTTCAATTTCTGAGCATCCATAAATAATTTATGGAAATGATGGCTGTTGTTTTTGTGAACCTAAGCCTTCTAAAAATGGAACTTACTTGCAGACGGTCACTTAGCTGATTGATGTGCTCGTTCTTTCAGCTTCCGCTCAGCCCGAGCAATAAATTCTGGGGTTAGGGAGTCGACGCAGATGGGGCAGTAAATACCAAAACGGTACTTTTCAGACTGTCGGATTTCATCAGTAATTGGCGTTTGGCACGCATAACAAAGTTCGATGTAGTGGGGTTCTAGCTGGTGATTGACCGTGACGCGATCATCAAATACAAAGCAGTTGCCTTCCCACAGACTGTCTGATTCAGGCACTTCTTTTAGATAGTTCAGAATGCCCCCTTTTAAATGAAAGACCTCATCAAATCCCTGCTGAAGCAGATAGGCGGTTGCTTTTTCACACCGAATGCCGCCTGTACAAAACATGGCTACCTTCTTGTGCTTTTGAGGGTCTAAATTCTCCGCTACATATTCTGGAAAATGGTTGAAGGCTTCGGTGTGGGGATTAATGGCGCCCTTAAATGAGCCAATTTGAACTTCAAATTCGTTTCTCGTGTCGATGACAAACACGTCGGGATCGGAAATAAGCTCGTTCCAATCCGGAGGCTCCACGTATTCTCCCACCTCCTGCGTGGGGTCGATTTCAGGTATGCCTAACTTTACAATTTCAGGTTTTGGGCGAACGCGCATTCTGCCAAAGGGTTGGGTATCAGCGAATGACTCTTTGTGGGTCATCGAGGAGAAACGGCCGTCTTGACGAATAAAAGCCAGGAACGTGTCTACACCTTGTCGTGGCCCTGCAACCGTGCCATTGATGCCCTCTGGTGCAACAAGCACGGAGCCACGGACCTCATTCGCCTCCCCAACGTCCTTTAAAAGCTGCCGCCATGCTTCAAAGTCGTGAAAATCTGCAAATTGATAAAAAGCGGCAATAACGAAATCTTTTTCAATCATAAATTTAAAATAGGGTGATAGTTCTGTTCGTTTCTATTCAATCAAAGATAAGGAGAGGCGCTTGAGCTGTGGCTTAAACCCGCACGTTTCAAAAAAGGCCCGCGCAGACTCATTAAACGACCACGTTGTGGCATCTATTTCTTTGATTTGATGCTGTTCTGCCACTTCTAAAATGGCGTTAAACAATGAACGGCCGATTCCTTTGCCGCTCCACTGTGGATTAACAGAAATTTGGTCGATCACAATAAAGCGACGGGCATAGGTAAACGGTGTTTCTTCTCGGTATTGTACAAAACAAAGCGTGTAACCCACCGGCGTTTTCTTGTGCCATGCAATAAAGGCATACGCATTTTCGATGGCTAAAATGCGTTCAAAAATTTCATTTGCCTCTTGCAGGGTCTTCTTCTTAAAGAAAGAAGGCACCGCCTCAACGTGCATTTGATGTACATAGTCATTTAGCTTGGCAATTACTTTTGCCTGCTTTGTGGATGCTCTACGAACTTCTACTTCATCCATTTCAAACTCTACCGTTTCGTCGGCCCCAATTTATTTGGCTGCATTTAGCCTAAAAATACAATATTCTGAGGTTTCGTTTTTAACGTCATGCGCGTCTTGGTGACTTTCAGCACAGATTCTAATTTTACAAAATCTTTTTCACCGACTAAGAACACATAGGGGTTGCCACCATCAAAGAACCCTGAAAGGGAGACCGCATCCATTTCTGGTTGGAAAGAATCTAAATCGTTTTCGAGGGCGCCCCAATAAGCTAATATATCTTGACGAAAGGCATGCTTGATTAATTTTCTAAAGAGATAGGGATACATTTCATACTGTCCGGTAACTTTGGAAATGCTTTTTACCGTGACCCCTCGAGTTGATCGATCGTTTGTCCAAAGATTTGGCTCTTTCTCGGCTCGATCTTGGGCACGGTCAACCGCTTTAATCAAGCGAGAGCGTAAAATAGCCGGTAGGGTCATAAAAAAGTAGGGATAAACCATCCCTTGTTCCAACAGATGATAGTTTCCACTTCTCTCAATGCGGGCGGCGACTTTGCTTCTGGTAAGCTGTGCTCCATCTCTTGATCGTGTTTTTCCGGCGAATACCCAAGAGATGGGACGCCCTTTTCGTTCAATATCACGAGTAATAATGTAACCAGGAATCGCATCCGCTAGCTTGTCGTCTACCACAACCTCTTTTTTACCATGTTGGATCCAAGCTTTGTCAATCCAAGAATGGCCCCATCGACTGGCCCATTCAACTTTATTCACGCCTAAATAGTTGAGCAAAACGGTCGTTGCCTTATCGGCATAAAAATCTGGTTGATGATAGCTTTTCGCTTTTGGTTTTTCAATACGACTGTTTTCTTTATCTTTAAGATGGGTCGGTGTGCTAATAGATGAAGGGGAATAATGTGTCTCTAGCGCATCAATCCCCTGTAGGCGAAGCTGAACGGCCCCGTTATTTTGAGTAAGCCGATCGTTAAAGATGTCTCGGTGGGTTGTATTAAACTTCTCCCAGTTTTTAACATTATTGGCTCTAAACATGAGTGAATCTCCATCTGGAGAAAACCCTACAACATGGAATGTACCTTTAATTAATGTGTAATCAGACATCTACATCCTCCCTTTGGATTAACGACGTAATATTACCAAAAGGTGTGAGGGGGCACGAATTTTAGGTTGCCCCCTGTTTATCGGATCGCTACAATCAAAAAGTTATGAACTATCTTGAAAAACTTTTAGCAATTCAAACTAAAAATAACTCTTGGCTGTGTGTTGGCTTGGATCCTAATCCAGACCGCCTAAGGGTTGACTATTTAAAGTGGGATGAACCCATTTTGCCATTTAATAAAGCGATTATTGATGCCACGGCCGATTTAGTGTGTGCGTACAAGCCAAACTTAGGTTTTTATTTGCAGTGGGGAGCAGCTGGTGTGATTGCGTTAGAGCGAACCATTGCCTACATTCCCAAGCACATTCCAATCATTCTTGATTGCAAAACAGGGGATATTGGACACACTCAGGCAGCGTGGGGCGCGGGACTGTTTGACAGTTGGGATGTTGATGCCGTTACGGTGAACCCTTTTGTCGGCTCTGAGGCAATTGTGCCGATGATTGGCGAACGACCAAACAAAGCTGTCTATATGCTGGCTCGAACTTCTAATCCGAGCGCCACTGATTTCCAAGGGGACTTGAAGGCGAGGCAAGGTTTGTCAACGGCCGTATTAACCAAAGGTCAGCAGTGGAAAACAGCCGGACATAAAGGGGTTGTATTAGGCGCAACCTACCCTGATGAGCTAGCGATTGCCCGAGAGTTAGCCCCAAATGCCAACTTTTTAATTCCCGGTATTGGGGCGCAAGGGGGCGATCTAGAATCGGCCGTGACATATGGACCAGATGCGGTAGCGGGGCCAGTCATTAGTTCCAGTCGCGGTATTATTTATGCAGAATCTGGAGCCAACTTTGTCGAAGCGGCTAGACAAGCCGCAATAAAAGTGAGAGAGCAAATTAATTCGTACCGGAAAACTGCATGAACGATGATTTAATTTGGCATCCATCACCAGACACTTGGACACTTGATGCAACGATAGTGCATCTTTGGTCGGTTGAATTGGACCAACCCGCTGACGTACGGGCTAAGTTCTGGAAAACGCTAAATGATGATGAGCGGACAAGGGCCAATCGTTTCTACTTTGACCACGATCGCCATCATTTTATTGTGGCGCGTGGGGTGCTCCGCCAGCTTTTGGCCAACTACTTAGGCATTTTTCCTGTGAACGTCGTCTTTGACTATGGGCATAATGGAAAGCCGCTCCTTGATCAGCAGCATCATAATAACGGCCGTATTTTGGAATTTAACCTATCGCACGCTAAAGGGGTAGGGGTGATTGGTTTTGCTTGGGATCGAATCGTAGGGGTTGATGTTGAAAAAATACGGCCGTTAGATGATGGACCAAACATCGCCAAGCGTTTTTTCTCTAAATCGGAAAATGAAATATTTTTTTCTCTACCAGAATCAGAATACCCACACGCCTTTTTTAATTGTTGGACCCGCAAAGAAGCTTTCATTAAAGCAATCGGTGATGGTTTAACGTACCCTCTTGATAAATTTGATGTCACATTGACCCCAGGGAAGCCGGCTCGGCTCATAAGCGTCGAGGGCAGTACGGCTAAGGCCGAGCGTTGGCACCTCGTTTCCTTCTTCCCTATGAAGGATTATGTGGGCGCTTTGATTGCTGAAGGGAAAAACTGGACAATCAAAGCGTTTAAATGGTGAAATCTGCCACTTTTCTTAAGAAAAACCTCTGCAAAACCTTAAAAACGTTGACAAAACATCTACATACAACCTATAATTCGGGCATTACTAACATGCAATTTATTTGTATTGGTACAGCTTTAACAAACGTCATCTAGGTGATTTCGATCGTTAAACTGTAAAACTCAAAGATACGATTTAGAATTTAGGTCTAATCATGAACACAATTCCCCGACGATTAATTTCCCACTTATCTGGATTAGCTCAGGATGATGTTATTTCACTTAATGTCATAAAAAACGAAGTTTCAGGACTTGATGATGAGCCCGAAACGCTCAATGAAATCAGTGACGAGCTTCAAAAGATGGGCATTCAAGTTGTTTTTCCAGAAGTTCCTCTTGAATCTGAAACAGTCAATCTAATTCAAGATCCTATCAAAGAGGTTGAGACAGCAGACTTTGACATGGATGTTGATTTTCTGGGCATTTATCTGACAGATAATCGGGAAACAAACCTGCTTTCAGCTGATGAAGAAATTAAATTAGCTAAAATGATAGAGAACGGCAAGAGAGCCGAATCCCTTTTGAAAGAAAGTCGCCCAGATTTATGCCGAAGTAAAAAGCTGCAAAAGACAGTGAGGTGTGGCATTAAAGCTCGTGCGAAGCTTGTGCGAAGCAACACTAGGCTCGTGATCAGCGTTGCTAAAAAGTATCGTGAGCAGGGGCTGGATTTCTTGGACTTAATTCAAGAGGGAAATGTGGGGCTATTATTGGCGGTTGATAAATTTAATTACAAGCTAGGCAATCGGTTTAGCACCTACGCCACTTGGTGGATTCGCCAATCCATTACTCGCGCTTTGGCAAATCACGGTCGTACGATCCGAATTCCTGCGAACCAATATACCCATATTCGCCAAATGTTTCGCCTCAAACGAGACCTTGAACAGAAAAACGGCCGTCCACCTTCACGCGAAGAGCTGGCAGGGGCTATGGGAGTGCTTCCCACAAAGATCGACTGGTTACTTGATATCACACAGCCCTTGCTCTCTCTTGAGCAACCAGCTGGGCAAGAAAAAGATTCAGAGCTCGGTAATTACATCGAGGACGATGTTCGGGTGCAACCATCAGAAACGGTAGCTGGACAAATGCTCAAAGAGCATCTTAACCATCTACTCAAAGAGCTCCCATCACGAGAGGCAATGATTTTATGCTTGCGCTATGGCTTAGAGGGCAATGAACCTCATACGCTTACTGAACTTGGGCATATGTTCCACCTTTCTCGAGAACGAATTCGCCAAATTGAAAAAGGGGCATTGAAGAAGCTGGCTTTACCCACAATGGGAGCCCACCTGCGTCAATATTTAACTTAAAGAATAGTGGTAGGGAACCTTCCGAAGCTTTGCAGTTTCAAAATTTATTTTGGTTTTCACATAAACCTTCGGAAGGTTTTTGACGATAGGAAAAATCAAGTGCGGCTAGGGGTAATCATATAGCCGGGGTCCCCCATCAGCTCCTTGATATTTTGCAACACTTTCGTGCCAAAGCTAAATGAATCACAAATAACGATAAATCGCTCTAAGTTTTTCCAAAATAAGGAGGCAATTTCTTCTGTCTCTGCATCTCTCGTTGACTCTTCTTGATACATCCCTTTGTAAAGTAACGCTGTACCAATTGATTTACTAATTGCTATTCCTAAAGCATGCTCCCCCCTGACGCGATAAAGCGCCAAAGAGTTTAATAAATCCTCAAGATTATCTAAAAAGAATGATTTGAACCTATTTTCGAGGTCAGATTTTTTAATAGATGAGATTAAACTGTTGATTTCATTTTCTAAAGAGCCAAACTCTGCTTCTATGGGTGGGGCATCGTCAAAAAATGGGAGGATAGCTAGCTGGCAGAAGTTTAAATTATTGAGAAAGCGTTGTTCAAAAACCTTCATCTCTGAGACGTGAAGGTAAGCTTCGGCATCATAATATCGGTCAATATATGGATTTAAAATGTGAAGATACGTTTTTTGGGCTTTTGGGTTATTGATCGTTTTTCGAACCGTTTCTTGGGCATCTAAAACGAGGAGGGGAATTTCTTCGTGCAGCTTCTGAATAACTGAGAGATTGTTTTGAGTGTAACCTGTTGCGCGTGCCCATATGGACATGCAAGAATAGTGAAGCTGGGCTTCTAACGATTCCTCAACAGGGTTTCGCCCTTGGAATTCCTTTAGCGCATTGTGCAGATTTGAAGAGATAAAATGTAGGCGCTCTACTGAATTTGTCATCTAATCACCTAGTGTTCCGTCAAAAAAATACCTGACGTGTAGAAAATTAAGGTTGAGTCTGAAATTTTGGCAAATTAGATTGGCCTTCTATGCAGGAAAATTTGCCAATAATGTAGTACTATTTCCTAAAAATCTAGGTGATTATACAAAAGGGTGGGGTGACTATACGTGAATGAGCAATAAAAAAAGTGTAAAATGAGTGCGTTTACAAAAATAAATTTGTATATCTGGGTAAATTGCAGTCATTAATCAAGATGTGCCTTGAGTGATTCGGCAACTTCTACCGGTATCCCGGGAATTGAAGCGATCTCTTCCATTGTTGCTTTTCGTAGGGCATCAAGTGAACCGAAACGGGTAAGTAACGCTTTGCGTCGTTTAGGTCCTACACCCGGAATACTATCTAAAATAGAGGCAGTGCCCACCTTTGACCGTCGCTTTCTGTGACCTGTATTTGCAAATCGATGGGCTTCGTCTCTGACGCGTTGCACAAGATATAAACCCTCTGAGCGTCGATCAAGAAAAATCGATTTTGATTGGCCAGGGACAAAAAGCTCTTCCTCTCGTTTTGCTAACCCAGCCAGCGGTACTTCATTTTCTAACCCAAATTGCTGGAGTATTTCAATGGCCATTGCTAATTGGCCCTTTCCCCCATCAACGATCAGCAGATCTGGTAACAGTGCAAAGGCAGTCTCCTTTTTCTTCCCAATTTGGGTAATATCGTGGAGTTCGCCTGCTTCAGCATCTTTGTACCGTTGAAAACGGCGGGTTAGCACTTCTTTCATGGCCCCATAATCGTCGTTGGTGACTGTTTTGATGTTAAATCGCCTATAGTCACTCTTTTTAGGTGCTCCTTGCACGAAAACCACCATTGACGCTACCGTTTGCGCTCCCTGAGTGTGACTAATGTCATAACATTCGATTCGGCTAGGCGGGGCCGGAAGAGTGAGGGCGTTTTGAAGTTCGCTCATAGCGGTAACGTGCTTTGAGCGGTCACTAGCCCACTGCTGTCGAATGGTGTTGAGGGTATCTTCCGCATTGGTGGTTGCCATTTGCACCAGCTCTTTCTTTTGTCCTCGCTGTGGTACTTGAATGGTGACCTTGCTGCTTCTTTTTTGGCGGAGCCACTCTTCAATCACCATTGCTTCAGTGACTTCATTGGGGAGGAGTACCTCTTTTGGAATGTGAGCCGCATCGTCATAAAATTGAGTGAGGAAGTTTTCAAGAACCTCTTCGTCAGATTCCCCCTCCGTGTTGTCAAGCATAAAATATTCACGGCCGATTAATTTTCCATATCGTATAAAGAAAATTTGCACACAGGCATCCCCTTGCTCTCTCGCAAATGCGATGACATCCTGATCAGCGTTTGCGGCTGAGATCACTTTCTGCTTAGACACAATTTTTTCAATTGCCTTTAACTGGTCCCGATATTCTGCTGCTTTTTCAAAGTTAAGCGACTCGGAAGCCTCGAGCATCTTGTTTTGAACACGCTGGGTTATGTCGTCAGATTTGCCATTAAGAAAATCCATTAGATGCCGGATCATTTCTCGATACTGCTCCCGACTAACGGCACCGATGCAGGGACCATTGCACAGCTTAATATCGAAATAAAGGCAGGCTCGGGCGTCTTTGCCTGTGATGTGGCGGTCACAGGTGAGATATGGGAATATTTTGCGGAGCATATCCATCGTTTGATGAACTGCCCAAACGGAGGTGTAGGGGCCAAAGTAACGTGACCCGTCCCGCTCCATGCGACGGGTGATAGTGACCTTGGGAAAGCTATCCTGCCAGTGGACCTTAATGTACGGATACCGCTTATCGTCCTTAAGGCGAACGTTATATTTTGGTTTATGCTTTTTGATCAGCGTATTTTCGAGCAGCAGGGCCTCTAGCTCCGTTTCGACTGTGATAATTTCAATATCACTAATTTCCCGACGCAGGCGCTGCGTTTTGACTGAATCGACATTTTTGTGGAAGTATGAGCGTACCCGGTTGCGTAAATTAATCGCTTTGCCCACGTAGATAATGTCGTCGTACTTATTTTTATGAAGATAGACGCCAGGTTTTGTAGGCAACTTTTTGAGGATTGCTTGGACTTTTTCAGGTGGTGAATACGCCATACGCTTATTATAGCTCATAAGAGCTAATTTTTGTGGGGATTATTTGCCATTGGTTTATCTTTTTTCTTTCTGACTCACAAAAATTAAACTCACCACTTTATTACCCAAGGATTTAATGCTTTTGCGAGTGTGGAAAGTTATAAAAACGCCCTGACCTGTCATTCCTGCGAAGGCAGAAATCCACACACGAATGGATACCCGCCTTCGCGGGTATGACAGACTTTGGTAAAAGCCTGACGAGGAAATACGCTGATTTGAGAATTCATTGTTAAAATAGTAATTAGGACACCAACACCTTCCTTGGGAAAATGAATAGATGCTTTGGAATGGTGCCGCAGCGGATGGTTCCAAAACTATGAATCAAGCATGCCCTTGCCACAGTGGAAAACCTTATCAAGCGTGTTGCCAACCGTATCATGATGGAAAACGGCCGTTGTTGCCGCTTCAGCTAATGCGCTCTCGCTACGCGGCGTACGCTATGGGGAAAATAAGCTATATTCTAAAAACCGAAGCTGGGAATATACGGAGTCAAAACGATAAGACAAAATATCGCAAAGATTTAAAACAGTATTGTCAAATAACCTCATTTATTGGGTTAAGCATCTTAGAAGCCCCCACACCAACCGGTCATCAAGGGACGGTTAAATTTCATGCCGTGATGCACCAAAACGGCCGTGATGTATCCTATACAGAGAACAGCTACTTTGAGAAAGTAAAGGGGCAGTGGATTTATGTACGGGCAGTTGAGAGTGTTTAAATTCGATTAGAGGAGATGTTTGCTGGCGGCTTACTAACAAACGAGGAGAGAAATGAACACTATTTTAATTTCAGGTGCTAATCGAGGCATTGGATTTGAGATGACTCAACAGCTTTTAACGGCGGGACATCGCGTTTTTGCCAGCTGTCGCCGGCCGGGGGCTGCTGATGCCCTGCAGCGTTTAAACGGGGAGTTTGGTGACATGCTTCATGTGGTGCAAATGGATGTTGCTGCTGATGATTCCGTGGCGCAGGCGTTTACGACCGTTGCGAATCACACGACCCACCTTGATTGGCTCATTAATAACGCCGGTATTAATCTGCGCCAAAAGTACGAGCAATTTAATAGCCAAGACATGCTCAATACCTTCAACATTAATGCTGTAGGCGCTATGCGGGTGGCCACAACATTTGTGCCTCTTTTGCAAAAAGGAACGGCCCCCAAATTGGCAAATATCTCATCTCAGCTTGGCTCCCTGAGCAAAGCGCGAAAAGGGTGGGGAACCTATGGCTATAACAGCAGTAAGTCAGCCATGAATATGATTTCTCGCCATTTAGCGTTTGATTTGGACGAGGCTGGCGTCACGGTTGTCGCAATCCATCCCGGCTGGGTGCAAACGGATATGGGGGGACAAAATGCTGCCGTGACTGTACCGGATTCCGCTGCGGGGATTATTAATGTGCTGTCCGGTTTGACCCATGAATCGACTGGTCAATTTTTTACTTATCAAAATGACGCCCACCCTTGGTGAAAATTAATGCTGAGGATTAGGGATTAGGGATAGGTAACTTTCATCCTCAGTCCCTATTTATCTAATCATTCAACGGTTCACACTTCAGGATACAGCAGGTTAATACCCAACTGATAGGATGATTTTTCCGTGGTTGGGGTATTTTGCCGTTTAGCCGCCTGCAAAAACGGGGTTGATGGGTTGAGATGGTGGCTTTCAATAAACGCCAAACCGGGGAGAGAAATCCATTCGTCCTGCCACTCGAACGTGAAATCTAAATCGACAGTTAGCTTTTCATCCCCGCTGTGGCTCAGCAAGACGGCGCGACTGTAGCTGACTTGTATTTTTGGCTGCAGCTGGTTTTGTTCAAGACCATACAAGATTTGTTTAGGCTGATGATAAAGTGTCAAATTATCCGTGTCGAAGTAGGTCGTTTTATATTGATGCAAAATACGGCCGTTTAATCGCAAGACCTTATACGCCATAGCCAGCTGCGCCAACAGCTTCTCTAACATCCCGCTGTGAAAGACGAATTTGTCTGATGAAAATTGATGATAGGCGTTGATAGACATTGTTTTGAGCGACGTTTGTTCAAAGGCGTCTAATTGATTAAGCAACTGCGCCCCACTACTCGTTTGATCGAAATTTAATTTGTTAAATGGGCCAACAACGGTTCTTGATGAGGAGGTGTTGTGAGTGAGCATATGATTTCTCCGAATAAATATTTAAATAGCTAGGTGTTCCGATGTTTCTAAATTGAAAACATTAGATAGCTTGAATAAAAAATTGGGCCATGAAAATCAGTGTCAGGAGAACAAAAACTTAAACGAAACTGTTTATGTCAAAATGCTTTTGTTCTCCACGTACTCTGGAAAAATTGATGATTTCG
>JBCCFD010000126.1:0-17164 GCA_039029915.1 Chloroflexota bacterium | reverse complement strand
GCTTTGGCTGCCGCAATGCCCATTTCAACTGAGGGTTGCCGAATGGTTGTCAGGGGAGGGATCATGTAGGCAGAATCTGGCTGGTCGTCAAAACCAACGAGTGAGACATCGTCGGGGACGCGAATACCTCTGCGAAAGAGGGCAAGCCTAGCCCCAAAGGCCATTTGATCATTGGCAACGAAAACGGCCGTAAATGGCTCATTCTTCGTTAACAACATCTCAATCCCCATGACACCAGACTGCCGCCTAAAATCCCCTTCAATAATCAGATCCTGGTTGATCACAATGCTTGCTTGAGCCAGAGCATCTTGGTAACCGCGGGCCCGTTCCTGTGAATCTTGATGAAGATGGATGCCCGATAAATGAGCGATTTGGCGATGGCCTTGATCAATTAAATATTGCGTTGCCTCAAACCCAGCTTTGTAGTTGTCCATGTAAATACATTGAGACTCTAGCCCCGGGACGATGCGAGCAACAATTATTAATGGGATTTGACGGCTAATGCTTATTAACCGCTCTGTTGGGGTGCTGCCTCCGACAATTATTAAACCATCTACGCGCTTGGCAATCAGCGTTTCAATGGCGTGCTCTTCTCGGTCGATATCCCATTGACCATCAGCGAAAATGGGGGAGTAATTGCTTTGTGAGAGGTTCTCTAGAATGCCTTTGAGAATGGCGTCATAAACTGGGCTACCTACGTTTTGGGTGATGACGCCGATGGTGTAGGAGTGGCCGCTGGCTAACCCTTGAGCGAAAAAGTTAGGTCGGTAATCGAGTTCCTCAATGGCTTGTAAAACGGCCGTTTTATACCCTTCGCCAACCTTAGTGTTGCCGTTGAGAACACGTGAGACTGTGCTAATCGATACATTTGCCTTATCCGCAATATCCTGAATCGTAACCGATTCCTGTTTTGTCATAATGGTCTCCAGCTTTCTATTTTACGACAATAGAGGGCTGGATCAAGAGGGGGTGAGATTAGGGGATTGGGGATCGGGGATTAGGGAGCAGCATTGGGAGATTGGAGATTGGTTGATTTGTAAAATGAAAATTAACCAATCAACCAATCAACCAATATACCGATATACTGATCTCCCAATAATTATTTATTTAAGGTGCACTTTCGTACGATCCGGCATCACAACCTGCGCCCTGAGGACGTGCCTCGCCGCGCTGGTCATAAACTGGGCAAGCTGCGCCATCTGCGAAGTCAATCGCAGGGCTACCAGCCAGCAAGGCATGCGTCATGGTTGGTCCACCATTGTCAGCCAGGTCACCAAGGCCTAAGGCATCGACACCCCAGATCAGGTCTGATGCCCCCACAAAGCATGTGCCATCCGTGAACACATTATTGTGGTCAGTAGCCAGCGTTACAGTGCCTGCGCCAAAGAAAGCGACGAAACAGTTGATCATGCCTGCATCGCTAGCTACGATGTTGTTGGTCATGTTCAGCGTTGCCGGAGAATCACCAAAGGTGCCCACAAACACATCTGCATTGCCAGCGGCTGGTGAGATATTCTTTGCAATCGTGCTGTTGGTGACGTTGACAACGCCATCGGTGACAAAGAGTGCCCCACCGTGCCAGCCAATCGATTCATTGCCGCTTAAAGTGCTGTTGGTAATGTCAGCATCACCCAATGAGCGGAACCCACCACCAACATCAGTCGCCGTGTTGTTACTAACCGTTGAGCGAATAACCGTTGTTGTTGAACCGAAGAAGCCATAGAGGCCACCACCTGCCCAACCGGAGGTGTTGTTGTCAATCGTACTGTCTACAATTGTGGTTGAACCCCCTGTGCCAGTGTAGATGGCCCCACCGCCTTGCCAGAAATCACCAGCATCAGTTGCCATGACGTTGTTGGAAACGGTGACGTGATCAAGCGTGAGCATACCGTTGTTCAAGATAGCACCAGCCAGCTGCCAACCAAATCCGTTGCTCATCGTCATATGGCTGACTGTGGCATCACCCGTGGCGTCAACGATAAGAATGCGGTCTGAGCCGTTCCCGTCGAGGGTTAGGTTTTCAGCACCGGACCCGTCGATGTTGACTGGCTTGTTAATCACCAATGGGCCAGAGGTGAAGGTGATCGTGCTGTTGGCAAGTGAGCTATCAAAGTAAATGTCACCACCGGGCGCAACTTGGTCAAGCGCATTTCGCAATGAGCCAGAGCCGCTGTCATTGTTGTTAACCACGGTGATTTCCGTTGGCGCGGTTAGGCGAACTTGGTCGACCATTGCTGAGGTCGTTTGACCATCAACTGGCAATTTGAAGCCGTAGCCCCAAACTTCTGACATTGACAACCCATCATTGGGTGCGCCTGCTGGCTGGTCGTCGCTGCGAACGAGGTCAGCAAAGCTGACTGTCACTTCTTGCCAGCCAACGAAATCATCAACGAAACTGGTTTCAAAACGTTCGGCCGTGTCGTCTGCTTGATAAACGCGCACGTAGTCGATAGCCATCGATTGTGGGAAGGTCAGGTCATCGCTGACTGCGCCACCAAAGTTACCGCCGATGGCAAGGTTCAAGAGGAGGAATACCTCATCGTTGAACACCCATTCGTTAGGGGCAACGTCGGCGGGGGTGGCGGTGTGGTACAAAATGCCGTCAACGTACCACTCGATGAGGTCAGGTTGCCATTCAATGGTGAATGTGTGGTAGTCGGTTGATACGCCACCTGGGAATGGATAGGTGTTGCCGAAGGATTGGCCACCTGAATAGCCCGGGCCATGAATGGTGCCAAAGATCTCTTCCGGTAGACGACTGACATATTCCATGATGTCGATTTCCCCGGTTTGGGGCCAACCAACGCGGTCGATGTCGGTACCTAAGCTCCAAAAGGCAGGCCATAAGCCATCTTCTCCATCTGGAACGAGGACGCGGGCTTCAATACGGCCGTATGCAAATTCCGCTTTGTACCATGAGAGCAAGCGAGCTGAAGTATATGCACATTCGCCGTAGTAGCATTGGAGTGAGCCATCTGCTTCACGAGCGGTGATAACCAAGTTGCCGTTACCATCCATCGCCGCATTGTCCGTGCTATCGGTGTAATATTGCAGTTCATCATTACCCCAACCTGGAATGCCGTTTACAGCACCATCACCGATCTCATAAGACCAGTTTTCTGGATTAGGCGGCGTGCCCGCTGGGTCGTTGAACTCATCAGCCCAAGTCATGTTCCAGCCAGAAGGACCTGGGTCAGCCGCCCGATTTTCTTTGATTTGGACGGTGATTTCTTCGCCAGTGCCTTGACCGTAATACATGAAGGTCATACCTTCAGAAAGGCTCCAATCTTGGTCAATGCCAAAATCGCGACCAAACTTTGGTTGTGCAATGACTACAGCCTGTACAGCCTGAACAGCTTTTTCCCAAGCAATGAGATATTTGCTAATGGCTTGGCGATAATTGCCTGCTGCTGCTGCCGAATCAGCTTGTGACATCGCCAGCTGCGCGTTGGCGATAAGGGTGCTGTTTCCGTTGCTGTTAATCGCCCGCATGATGGCCAATTCAGCTAAAGTGGCATCAATCGCCGCCAAATCATAGATTGCCAGTTGGGCATCTGCGGCTTCTGGCGCGCTGCTGTTCGCCACTTGGTTTAAGAAACGAACGGCTTGCTGTTCCGCAACGAAAACTTTATGCCCATCAGCCGCGTCTAAATAATATTCATTTACCCAATAGTTAGGATTTAGACCTACAGCAAGCTTGTTTAAGGCCGCTTGAAGTCGGTTTGTGATGATTGGTGAGCTGGCTGGGATGAGGGTTTGAATTGAATCAAAAACAGTTTGTTTGCTTGAGAGTAACCCCACCCCATCCAGCGTTGTAGCTTTTAAGATGTTTTCGCCACCCATTTCTGGGGTTGTCAGGGTCAAATCGTCACTGCTGTACCAAAGGAAAGCACCCCGTTCAAAGTCATCGAGCAAGAGTGGATCAAATGGATCGTCGTTGATGATAGCTGCTGTGGCCTGCATGACGAAGCCAGCGGCTACATCAACAGGATTTGATAGACGCAAAATAACGCGTTCCGTATCTTCGTATTTGTCGTCTTGGAGCGTGGTAATGTCGAATGTGAGCGTTTGTGGGCCACCTTTGGTAAAGGTTAACGTGCCAGCAGATGGGACAACATAATCGTCACCGGGTGTGGCTAAACCTGCTTCGGAAGCATAGTCTACCGAAGCTGAGGCTGGATCGTCTTCACCCATTGGGCGATTTAGAGTAACGCTAATTGATCCTGTTTCCCCTTCGTTAATATCGAAATTATTGGCGGTGAAAGAGACTGAAAGCTCAGGAATTTCGGCGATGCCATAAAGAGAGACATCGTCGATATAGTTGATGAACTGCTGGCCGGAATTGAAGACACCAAAGGCCCAGCCGTGAACCTCTGTGAGTCCCAAACCATCATTCGGCGCACCGTTGCCAACTTCCTTACGCCCCATGCTGTCAAAGGGGATTTCAAAGAATTGCCAGCCGGAGAAATCATCAATAATGTCGAGTGAGTAGCGTTCGGCCGTGTCGTTGGTTGTGCCTGGTACACGATTATCAAGGACGTCGATAAACAGTGTGCTACCCGTGTTATTCCCATAAAGCCAGAAGCTGATGCCCTCAAATTTGCTCCAATCTTGAGTTTCCCACGTGTCTAGGGCGGCATTTTCAAAAGCATGCACCATACCGGCAAACCCAAAGTTGTTATTGACATTGGTATCAACAAGCAAAACATCGTTACCAGCCAAAGAGCCTGGTACGGGAGCAGGGGGTGAGTCTGTGGTGGTAATGCCGACGCCACTATCAGGATCGTTAAAGGTGATAAAGCCAATGCCGTTGCCGTCTGTGTCGGTGCCTGACGGCAGGCCATTTTCAAAGTCATCCACGATGGGGCGGTCAAGGCCAATATCGTCAAGGGTGATGGTGCCAGCGTTGCCGTCAATGACAATCGCAATACCCCACATTGATGTGAGGGTTAAACCATCATCCGGCGCCCCACCGGGCTGGAAGTCAGTAGCGCGAGTGAAGTCGCCAAAAGGAATGGCGATTTTTTGCCAACCGCTGAAATTATCAGTGACGACATAGTCGAAACGTTCGGCGGTGTCAATGGCCTCATCAGAGCGATTGTCCATGATTTCAAATTGGAATGATTCGCCGCTGTTGTCACCGTACATCCAGAACGACACCCCAGCGTAGTTGCTCCAATCTTGAGGTCCAGTAGCCCCACCGGCTGCAAAATCAATGCCCATACCTGCAAAACCAACAGTGCCATCAAATAGAGCTTGCAAAACTGTATTGTCACCCGATTGTCCTGGTCGAGCTAACGCGTCGGTATCAGCAATGAGTGGGAACGATGGGGCGATAAATGCGCCCCCACCTTCATATTGAAACCAGCCAGCTGGTGGTCCCCCTTCAAAATCGGCAGAGATGTCCGTTGCCGCGACTGTGCTAGATACGCCAAGCGTGATTAGCAATAATGTTAAAAGAATCGAAAATAGAATCCTTGTTTTCCTCTGTTTCATCAAAGAACTCCTCAAAGTTTAGAATAATCCAAGTTTGGACTGTTTCATCTGTTGAATGCCTTCCACTCGTTCCTAGCTATTGCTTTCAAAGATTTTTATTTATCACTCGGGCGACGTTTAGAGACAGTCTTCAAACCGATTAAGTGTTCCGAAGTTTCTAGGCTGAAAATCTTGTATGATAAACGCTTCGGAACCTCGAGGAAACGAAGTTTCTGGCCTTTGTTTTACTCAAAGCAGGAACTTTGTTTCACTTAAACGAGAAGCAAAAATTTTCCAAAATAATTGCTCTTTTGCTTCTCCTAGAAGTAAACCGTATCGAGCCGCAGATTTTCTAAAAAAAAACCTTAGCGGTTTACTTAAACGATTTACACAACAAAAAGGGTCAAATCAAATAGTCACCTCCGTGTTAAAAAATAGGTAAGATCCTCTTCGAAACGCAAAGTAAGCGTTCTTAATCGAATTGTTTGATTTTGGGGGATAGAGATCGTGTGTGTCATCACAATGCGCTTACTTTAATGTTTGGTCTGATGAGGCTGTGATAAAACTTTACTGGAAAACGTTTTCTCAAAATTTAAGACGCAAGAAGTATCTTGAGAAAGCGCTTTCTCAGAGGTTACTGCTTTTTGCTTTAAATGTCAATAAATTCAATAATTACAGTTATGAGTGAAATAGATAATCTCCGAAAAAAGAGAGATGGTTATACTGTTTTTGATGCCGGTTTACCTCGATTCCCCCGAAACTTCACAAGAGACGGTATTCTTGCTGCACTTCTCTTTGAGGATGCGGTGATGATGAGAGACCAGGTGCGATTTTGTGCACTACACCAAGGGCAAAAACCGAATCCCATATCTGGCGAGGAAATTGGAAAAATTTTTCATGAGTTTCCGGGATTTCCGCTGCGGGCGCGAAACACGCAGTTTAACGGGTGTGATACAACGGGCTTATGGCTATATGGTCTTGCCAAATATGTTGAATGGAGTGGCGATAAGTCGATATTGGATGAGTTAAAAACGGCCGTTTCTCAAGCTATCACCTATACCCAAACCCATCTGCGAGAAGACTATTTATTTGAAGAATCACCAAGTTATTGCGGAGCAGATCGGTTTGCACTTAAGGTGACTTATTGGAAGGATTCCGTTTTATACGGCCGTCCAAATGGTGAAACAGCTTGGCCAGCCGTGTTTACATTGGCCCACGTACAGACGTTGGCAGGCGTTCGCGCGATTGGGCAAGTTTTGAACTCAACGGTGATTCTTGAGCTCGCCTCGAAAATGCATCAAGCGCTTGATTCACTGTGGGATGACTCATTGGGGTGCTACATTTCAGCTATGGATAGGCTGGGGCGAATGCCAATTTTGACCTCCGACACGCTGCACATGTTAGCCTATTTGCAGCCCGGTGATATCAGTTCAAATCAGTTGGCAAAAATAGCAGAAACAGTGACCAACTTAGAAAGCGAGCTAGGTTATCTCGTGATGTCTGGTCATGATGCGGCGAGTTTGCAGTACGATTATCACGCCAAAACGGTTTGGCCATTTGAGCAAGGTTTGATTCACTTAGGCGCAGTGAAGTTTGGGTTGCCGCACATTGCTAAAATTTGTGAACGAGTCGTGCCGCATATCCAAACTAGCGCGTCGGAAACATTAGCTGTGTCCAATGATTTAAACAGTCCATCGTGTGACCCGCAGCTGTGGACGCTGGCCGCACGGTCTTATTTTTCAAAAAATTTATCATAGGAAGAGGAAAAATTTTCTCTTTATGGAACAATTTGCAATGATTGAACAAAGTAATTTATTTCAAGAAATTCATGAACAACCCAGCGTACTGAAAAAGCTGATTGACGAGCAAAGCGATATCGTCTCAGCTTTGGCCGAGACAATTAGACAGCGTCAAATTACACATGTTGTTATTGCGGCTCGAGGGACGAGCGATAATGCTGGACGTTATGCTCAATATTTGCTGGGTGCTAAAAATGGGCTTGTGGTTTCACTGGCAACACCGAGCCTCTTTTCGATTTACAGTGCGCCACCCCGCTTTCAAAATGCGTTGGTGTTAGGCATTAGCCAAAGTGGGAAAAGCCCTGATATTGTGGGGGTGTTGGTAGAAGCCCAAAAGCAAGGTGCTTTAACGGCCGTTATCACCAATAAACCTAACTCTGATTTGGCCCAAGCGGGTGATTTTGTAATTGATCTTTGTGCGGGGGAAGAGCTAGCCGTGGCCGCAACCAAATCTTATACGTCTGAGCTAGCGGCGATTGCGCTGCTGAGTACCAAGCTGGCAGAAAGTCAAGCCATGATGGCTGAGCTGTTGACGGTAGAAACGGCCGTTGCTAAAACCGTTGAAATAAACGCCACGATTGCCCAAATTGCCCCTCGGTATCGCTACATGACTCGCTGTGTGGTCATTGGTCGGGGTTATAATTACGCCACAGCGTTTGAAACGGCTTTGAAAATGAAAGAGCTGACTTATTCGATTGTTGAATCGTACAGCAGTGCAGACTTTTTGCATGGCCCGATGGCGGTGCTTGAGGCAGGATTCCCCGTCATGATCATTGCGCCTTCTGGGATGATGCTGCCGGAGATGAGACAGTTTGCTCAAGTAGTGAAAGAAAAAGAAGCAGAGCTGATTGTTCTCAGCGATGATGAAGAGATTCTGTCGATGGCCCGAATTCCGCTCCAGCTGCCCATTACTTTACCGGAGTGGCTCTCGCCTATTACTAGCATCGTGCCTGGACAGCTGTTCTCAATGCATTTAGCATCCGTGCGTGATTTTGACGTAGATTCACCACGGGGATTGAAAAAAGTGACGGAGACGCGGTAAATTGTATGCCGTGTTCAGTAACCAGTGAGGCCGTCAAACTACTTACTGATTACTGAACACGTCGTATTACCCTATCTTTGCGAGTCCCTCCGCAACGGCCGTTAATGCTTCTTCTGTAAACACATCGGGGACAAATTGGGCCAGCTGGGGCAGTTTCATGCCAAGCGCCATTTGCAGTTGCGGATTGTCGAGCATGCCGGGGAACTGATTGTTAAGCACCTCTTTGGCCTGCTCGTTGTCCAAAAGCTCTTGGATTGTATTATCAAGGGAAAGTTGGACTTTTTCTTTGGCAACAGGCCCGCCAAATGTGATGGTTTCTGAGAGGGTTAGCGCTGCTTTGGCATGAATCCGTGTGGAGGAGGTGCCAACAAGGAGTTCAAATTCCCCTGCTTCAGCAACCCACTTCATTTTAAGGTCATCAAAATAGGCGAGTGATTTGTGCGTGAGGCTCATAGTGGCCGTTTTTGCTTCTCCAGGTTCAAGGAAAACCTTGTCGAACGCCTTGAGCTCTTTCAACGGCCGTACCAATGAAGAGGCCACATCCCGCACGTAAAGCTGCACCACCTCTGCTCCAGCCAATGCCCCAACGTTTGTCACATCAATCGTGACTGCAACTGATTCGTTTGGTGCCATGACTGCTTGGCTTAATTTTAGATTGTCGAGGGTAAATGAAGTGTACGATAAACCAAAGCCAAATGGGAAAATGGGCAAGGTTTTCTTCATCTCATAGTAGCGATACCCCACGAAAATGCCTTCGCCATAGGTCACTTTTCCGTTTTCGCCCGGGTAATTGATAAAAGCTGGGTTGTCTTCTAAGCGTACGGGAAACGTTTGGGGAAGCTTGCCCGAAGGATTTACATCACCAAAAAGCACGTCCGTAATGGCGTTTCCAACTTCTTGGCCGGGGAACCACGCTTGAAGCACACCTGCCACCTCATCAAGCCACGGCATTGTGACGGGAGAACCCGTTTGTAAAACCACAACTGTATTTGGATTGGCTTGGGCCACGGCTGTAATAAGACTCACTTGGTTGCCAACGAGCTCCATATCGGGACGGTCATGCCCTTCACTTTCCCATTCCCCGTTTAAGCCCACAAAAACAACGGCCACATCGGCAGAAGCGGCCAGCGAGGCGGCTTGAGCAATGGAATCAGCAGGCACAGGGGTAAGACACCCAAGCCGAACCGCAGAAAGTAAAGATGAACCTTCACTTGAGAATTCGATACTGATTTCTAATGGTTCTCCGGCGGTTAAATTCAGTTCGGCCGAGACTTCCGTTGTACCGGTGCCAAAGAACGCTTCGCCCGGCTCTTGCTTGCTCCAGTTGTCAATCAGCAGGTCGCCATTTGCAAAAAATCGGCTCTTGCCGGCGCTAAGGAGACCAAAGGTATGGACGCCACTCTCATTGCTTATAAATTGGCCGCTGATTCGGACTGAGAATGCGCCTCGGTCAACATTAGGCGCTATATCGCCAAACCAAACTTGTTCAGTAGATTGAACTTCGGTCTGATAAACGGGGTCACCGCTGAGATCAAGGCTGTTGTAATAGTCAGCGGTGAGGCCTAAACGGCCGTTTCCCATCGATAGCTGATGGCCATGAATTTCCGGCAGCATTTTGTGATTAGTGCAACCCATTGCGTAAGCTAATTCAATTGAATCACCTACTTTTTGCCGAATCCCTTCTAGCGGCGTGACTCGATAATGGGAGCTGACGCGAGCGCTGCCCCCGCCCATCATAACGGCCGTTTTTGCATTGGGACCAATAATGGCAATTTGGGACAGTTTTGAGGAATCAAGCGGCAAGATATTGTCTTTATTTTTAAGTAAGACGATCCCTTCCGCAGCCGCCTGACGAGCAATCTGTTGATGTTCAGGCCGATTGATGGCCCGTTCTTCCTGCAGACCTGGGTTTTCAAAGCGACCTGCTTTCATGAAAATGCGCAGCATGCGGCGCACGCTGTCATCGAGCCGCTCCAAATCTACGTCGCCAGCCTCAATGGCGCTTAACAACTTGTCGCCTCGCCACATTGGTGGGCCAGGCATCTCCAAATCCTGTCCACCGTTCACCGATTCGGCCGTACTTTTAGTGCCAAACCAGTCTGACATGACGATGCCGTCGAAGCCCCACTCCTCTTTAAGAATATCGATAAGGGCGTAGGGATGTTCGCTACAAAAGGTGCCATTGAGCTGATTGTAGGCGGACATCACGGCCCACGTGTTGGCCTCCTGTACGGCAGCTTTAAACGGCGGTAGATAAATTTCACGTAAAGCACGTTCACCAACCACAGAGTTGATGCTGTTCCGCTCAAATTCGGAATCGTTACATACAAAATGCTTGATAGTGGCCCCAATATTTTTACTTTGCAACCCGTTGATATAAGCCACTGCCATCTGGGCGGTGAGATAGGGATCTTCAGAGTAGCATTCAAAATTACGGCCGTTTAGCGGAGACCGGTGAATGTTAACTGTGGGGGCAAGTAGTAAATGTGCCCCTTTGCTTTCAGCCTCCTCCGCCAGTGCTTCACCAATTTGCCCAACAAGCTGCCGATTCCATGTAGAAGCTAAGGATATTCCGGCTGGAAAACAAGCCGAGTTGTTTCCGCCTGCAAAATTGCCGCCACGCGCCCCGTTTGGTCCATCTGTCACCTTCATGGCTGGAATGCCCAGCCTTTTGACAGGGGGCGTCGTCCACAGCGAGTCTCCTGCCAAAAGAGAGACTTTTTCTTCGATGGTTAACTGTGCTAATAAAGATTCAATTTTATTTTCGTCGATCATAGATCCTGCTCCTGCTTGTGCTGGCGATACAGATTCGCCCACGCTTGATTGATGCTGGTCCCTTGCTTCTTAAGTTCTCTTTTACCAAAGGTAAGGGTGGTGGGGTAATCAATGTCTGCAAATTTTAATATATTCTTGGCTGTTTCCTCGTAAGATTCGATCAATGATTCATAGGTGACTTGGTGGGGAGTAACGTTTTGTGCGCTGAAGAACTGGTGCCAACCCGCTTCACCCTCTAAGATTAACTGATGTAGATTATCAATTTGTTCAAAATCATATTGGGTTGATGTTTGCGGAGGTGGGTCTGGCTGCCCGTAATGACCCGTTTGAGCGGCAATTGACCATGAGACTGCTTGTTTTGCTTTATCTTGACGAACGATCCAGACAAAATGAAAATTGGGAAATATCGTACTTAGCAATTGAAAGGAAGGTAAGTGAGAATATTCGGGGAGTTTTCTAAGACCGTCGATCACTATTTGAAAGTAGTTCCACATCAACTTGGTGGCAAAGACCCCATTGGATGTGGTTCCTTTTTCTTTGACTAATTCAATATGCTCATGTCGATTGGTCACCCCATGTTGCTTGGCCCACCAGCCTGTTTCCCATACTGGTCCGTTTTCATCACACAAAAAGTATTCTTCCGGCACACCGGCCAGCCCCGTGTTTTTTAATGCTTCACAAAGCAGTGAACTGCCGCTACGTTGAACAGCGCAGACAATAATTGATTTTTGTATATCGGTCATAACGTGCCTATCTGTGGTACAGAGCAGGAAGTAGGCGCTATAAACTAACTGTTTTCTGACTACTGCTCGTCTGAAGGTCTTTGATAGACACGTACATAGTCAACTTCCATACGCTGCGGAAAAACGGTTGTTTCGTCTGGCGAACCTGGCCAGTTACCCCCAACTGCCACATTAAGGATGATATGAAACGGTTGGTCGAAGGGGGCGGGATAATCTGCGTTCCGAGTTGACCAGCTGTTTTGGGTTAAATAATGTTCGTCATCAATGTACCAACGCATTTCACGCTCTTCCCACTCGACGGCAAAGATGTAAAAATCATCATTAAAAATACCTGCATCCAGAGAGAAGGGCTTTCCAGTGTAGAGGTGGTTGCCTAAACCGCCAAAGTGAATGGTACCATGTACGGTATCTGGTTCATGTCCGACTAGTTCCATAATGTCAATTTCACCACTGCTGGGCCAACCCCCATACCGCCATTCGCTGGGAAGCATCCAAAAGGCGGGCCATAAACCTTGACCGGTGGGGAGCTTGATGCGGGCTTCAAAACGGCCGTATTGCCAGTCACCTTTTCCCAATGTGCGCATCCGAGCAGAAGTGTAGCTACGCCCAATATAACGCTCCTCGCGTGCCTCAATGACAAGGTTGCCATCTTCAATAAATGAGTTTTCAGGAAAATCAGTGTAGTACTGTAGCTCGTTATTACCACCGCCGCGCCCGTTAACTTCATGAGACCATTTTTCCAAATCAATATCCGGTCCATCAAACTCATCTTGCCATACTAAGTCCCACCCTTCCCGGTACCATTCTGGGGTAGGTGTTGGGGGTGGGGTGGCCGTGGGTACGGGAGTTGGGGTTGAAGTAGGCGGCAGAACGGCCGTTTCTTCTGCTGAACAGCCAAGCAAAAAAAATGTAAAAAGAATGATGACGTATTTGACTGAAATTTTCATGCTTGAAGTGTAGCAAGAAAGCGGTTTCAAAACAATTTCCCTGAAAAACCACGGTTTTGTTCATTTTGTATAGTTTTTTGTAGACATTTTGTCTAAATTTTTGTCAAATAGCCAGCAAATCGTAAAAAATTTCACAAAAAGGAGTTTGGTGATGCCCTTGACTGAAAGCGTTTTCATAATATAATGATTCTAACCCGCCTAAAAAGCGGATTGTGGGATAGAGAATTGGAAAGGCTTTCACATGTCAATTGTTAAAAAAGTAACCATTCAAGATATTGCTCAAAAAGCTGACGTCTCCATCAGTACGGTATCGCGAGTGCTAAACGGCCGTGTTGCTGTCGCTGAAGCAAAAAAGACGGCCGTTCTTAAAGCGGTAAAGGATTTGGGGTATCGGCCAAATGTTTTTGCCCAAAGCTTAGCAAGTGGGCAATCAATGACCATTGGGATTTTGACGCAAGAGATCCGGTCAATGTATTACGATGAGCTTTTGCACCACATTCTTCAAGAGCTTCGGGATACAAGCTACTCAGCCATTATTGCTGACGGCCATTGGCAGGTGGCAAAGGGGATGCAGGCATTAAATACACTGCTCGACCGCCAGGTCGATGGGCTTATCTTGATTGGGGGATCCATTCCAGAACAAGAACTCATTCGAATCAACCAGACGCTACCGCTCATTATTGCGGGTCGACATGTACCTGGCCTTGCCAATCAATGTGTCTATATTGACAATTTTTCTGGGGCGTACAAAGCCACCAAGTATCTGATTGATTTGGGGCATCGGCATATTGCGCATATCACGGGTAAGCTGAGCCAAATTGACGCTATTGAGCGGTGTAATGGTTACAAGCATGCCCTTGAGGAGTCCGGGATCGTCGTTGATGAAAACCTGATTATTGAAGGTCATTTCCACGAACAGTCTGGGTTGATGGCTGTTGAAATGTTGCTGACACGAGCCAATATGTTTACGGCAATTTTCTGCGGTAATGACCAAATGGCCTATGGTGCAAAACTGGCCTTATTCCGACGAGGAATACGTGTACCAGATGATATCTCTCTTATCGGGTTTGATGACCAGTCGATGTCTGCTTATACGATTCCGCCGCTTACAACGATGCGGCAACCTGCTGGCCAACTCGGTAGGGCAGCTGCGCATGCCATCTTAAATTTGATGAAGAATGAGCCGTTTGAAATACGGCCGTTTGAAGCAAGAATGATCGTCCGTGAATCAACAAGCTGGCATCGTTAGCGAGAAATTTGACAAAAACAGTCAGGTAGATAGAATTTCTTTGTAAGTTAACTTAACTAACTTAGCTGAAAATTATTATAATGAGTGTGAAAGCGACAAGATTTCAAACAAAAAATCATAATAATCAACTGATTTTGAAGACAATCTATCACTCTGCACCTATTAGCAGAGCGGCTGTCGCTCGTTCAACTTTGCTAACGCGCCCAACTGTTTCATCTCAAGTAAATGATTTAATTGAATCAGGCATTGTGGTTGAGGTAGGGGTGGGGCCATCAGAAGGTGGGAAGCCCCCAACGCTCCTAGACGTTGACTCTAATGCGCGTAACCTCATATGTGTTGACATTGGCAATCAGGAGTTCAGGGGAGCTATTCTTAATTTGCGAGGCAAAATACAAGAATCCAGAACAATACCGGCAGAAAATATCACGGGCAATGATGCTGTACAGCAAGTCTATAAATTGATCGATGAACTCGTAAGCATTTCACAGCGCCCAATTCTTGGTATTGGTATCGGTACCCCCGGTTTAATAAATCCCGAATTAGGCATCGTTCGGCGTTCAGTCAACTTGGATTGGACACAACTGCCATTGCGCCAGCTTTTAGAAGAGCGATATCAACTCCCTATTCACTTAGGCAATGACTCGCAGGTTGCCGCACTGGCTGAGTTTGTGTTTGGTCGGGCTAGAGACAGTAAAAACGTTATTTTGATCAAAGTTGGCCAAGGAATTGGTTCCGGCATAGTCCTTGACGGTTCCCTCGTCCTTGGCGACGGATATGGTGCCGGTGAAATCGGTCAAGTCGTTGTTGAGAATATAGCCGGCAATTTAAGCACGCTAGAAGCAATGGCCAGTACAAGGTCGCTCATAAAAAAAGCACAAAAAGTTCTTGGATTTGAAGCCACCTGGTCTGAAATTGTTGAGCACAATTCAAAAGAGATTAAAGAGCTTTTAGACAAAGTTGGACACTACTTAGGGATTGCAGTCGCTAATTTAATTGCGGCCTTCAATATTCATCACATCATTATTTCTGGCAGGGTTTCACAGATTGGTGAGAGCCTCCTAGAAAACATCTGCAAAACAGCTAGACAATATACGATCTCAACGATGGCTGATGAAACCACTGTTGAATTTTCATCATTGGGAAACGAAATTGTTTTGTTAGGATGTTCAGCCTTAATACTAAAAAATGAGCTGGGTATCCAATAAATACGGAAATTCGAGGAGATAGGAGGTGGAAATTAGAAAAAACGCCAATAGTTTTTATATGGCTTCTTTTAGTTTTTTCCAGCAAAGTGTTTTAACAAAAAGAGGGTTCTCTCAAAGCGTCGACCGTCCAAATCACGCATACCCCACACTTGCTCATAAAAGAACTCATGCAAAATATTAAGAGAGAACCCTCTCCATTATATAAGAAATTCAAGTCATCCGAAATCATCTTCTGGTTTCAGATTCTGATGATTTGAGTAAAACGCCAATTTTCAAACTTTTAACGTTGAGTAGGTAAATTGGCAGAAATTGGAGAGAAAAATGTTTAAATCACGTTTTTACTTATTCATCTTGTTGGCTTTGTTTGCCGGTATTGTCCTCGTTGCCTGTGGTAACGACGGCGGTGATACCGCTGAACCAGCTGACACCTCTTCTGAATCAGCCGATTCTTCATCAGATACCGATGAAGAAATGGAAGAAGATATGGAAGAGGAAATGGAAGAAGATATGGAAGAGGAAGCAATGGACGACGGACCAGTTGAAATCCGTTGGTTCGTTGGTTTGGGAACAGGTTCAAATGAAGACCAAATCCCAGTTCAAGAAGAACTGGTTGCAGAATTCAATGCGTCACAAGACAACATCGAATTGATTGTTGAGTTCGTAGACAACGCCCAAGCAACCGACATCCTTAACACCCAAATTGCTGCTGGTAACTCACCAGACATCATCGGTCCCGTTGGTGTTGCTGGACGCGCTGCATTCACCGATGCCTTGCTTGACCTGCAGCCATTGATCGATGCTAATAACTACGACCTCAGCGATTTTGATGAAGCGCTTGTCGAGTTCTATGAACTTGAAAACCAGGGTCAAATTGGTTTGCCGTTTGGTATTTTCCCGTCATTCATCTACTTCAACAAAGAACTGTTTGATGAAGCTGGCTTGGAATACCCACCACAAGAGTACGGCGTTCCATACGTTTTGGACGGTGAAGAAGTACCTTGGGACATGAACACCGTTGCAGAATTAGGTCGTATTTTGACCGTAGATGCCAACGGTAACGACGCCACAATGGACGGTTTCGATGCCGAAAGCATCGTTCAATTTGGTTATGGCGTGCAGTGGGCGGACATTCGTGGTCGCTTAGCGCTCTTTGGGGCTGACTCATTCCACGATGGGGCTGGTGGTGCACAAGTGCCAGCTCACTGGGTCCCTGCCGCAGAATGGTATCAAGACGCGATGTGGGGTGACCAACCGTTTATGCCAAACGGCGTATACGGTGGCTCTGACATTCTCGGCGGTGGTAACTGGTTCGAGTCTGGTAACCTAGCTATGGATCATGTCCATCTCTGGTACGCAACTTGCTGCACCGGTGGTTTGGAAGCAGACTGGGACATCGCTGTGATGCCTGCTGCTCCTGACGGCACCATTACTGCAAAAATGCATGCTGACACTTTCGCTATTTTAGAAGGTTCAGACCATCCAGATGAAGCATTTGAAGTACTTTCATGGCTCATCGGTGAAGCTGCTGACCCATTAACCCAACTTTATGGTGGTTTGCCAGCCCGCTTGAGCTTGCAATCACAATATTTCGACACCTTAGACGCTGGCGCATTCGCTGACAAAGACATCACATGGGATGTTGTTACAGCAAGCATGAGCTTCCCAGACAATCCAAATCATGAAGAAGGGTATCCAAATGAACTCGTTGCTCGCGATGCATTAGCTGCATTCGATGAACAGCTTAACAACAACCCTGACTTCGATGTTGCCGCTGGTTTAGATGAACTTGCTGCGAACTTAGATGAAATCTTTGCTTCTTCTTCCATTTCCTCTTCCATTTCTTCTTCAGCTTCTGGGGCAGGAGCAGGAGCACCAGCAAAGATTTCATCTAAGTTCGCAGCAAGTTCATCTAAACCAGCGGCAACATCG
>JBCCFD010000125.1:0-17176 GCA_039029915.1 Chloroflexota bacterium | reverse complement strand
GATATTTGTTGAAAATTACTCGAAATCACCCCTAAAAAACAATAATAAAATAAGAATGTTGGCTTGGAAATCTAATGATTTGCTTGGTTTTAGGAGCTATAATAACTATTTAGTTGCTTATTCCTTCGTGCCCGTTTAACAATTTTTTCTCTAAGGCGATAAACATCTCGTTTTGTTGGAAATTTGCTTGGAAACTTGTTAACAATCTCTCTTGGTTTCATGTCATATTCAAAGAGGAGTTTAAGGAGCAGGCGCTCATCAGGGTGATTGATGTTTGTTGTGACCCAGCGGCGAACAAGGTTTGATTGCTCACTTAAACCTTCAAATTGTTGTCGTGATTGCAATTCATAAGCAAACTGATTTGACTGTTTTAATTTTTCATCGAGATGGTTTAATCGTTGCTGTTTTCTCAGATGTTCAATGGCCGTTGTTTCTGCACATCGCTTTAAATATTTCACAATTGCGCCACAGAACGGGAAATTCTTTGTTAACTCTCCTTTTTGTTTTGAAAGTATATTCCAAAATTTGAAAAATGTAATTTGTGCTAAGTCTTCTATTTCAGCAGGCGTAATCATAAAAATCTGATTTCGTATCCATTTTTTGACGAGGTAGTTAAATTGCTTTTGAATTTCATCCCATGCTTCCTCGTTTCGCTCGCTAAGTGCTTGAATAAAAAGATGATAGGTTTCATCCAATTGCGCATTATTGTGTTGATGGGACGTAGATTGTTGATTATGGTGGGGCAGCAAGTGTGACATTCCCGATCTCCTAAGTGTAAGTTTCCTGTCCTTCGGAGAGCATACAAAATAACCGTTCCGAGAACGTTACGAGGGATCTGAAAGTCATTATCATTGCTAAATATATAGTCAAGATAGTTGGTGAAAATTAATTGAAAAGAGAGGAATAATTTAGGCTCGTTTTTGCTTGCGAACCCAGTTGACGTGTTTCTGAACGGCCGTATCCTCCCGCAACCTCTCCAATGTGCTTAGCTCCTTTGCTAGTGTCATTTCATCATACAATTGATGTAAGCCACTGTGGCACATCCGGCAAATGTAAATGCCTTGGTTAAGCTGTTGGCGGGTGAAATGCTTTTTGTAGCGGGTGTGTCGATGCACTTTTTTGGGAATAAGGTGGTGGAAGGTAAGGGGCTGATGGCGTCGGCAGAGGGCACACGTGCCACGTTTTTCATCCATACGGCCGTTTAATTGCTCATCCAAACCCATATTATCCATCTTACAACAACGGGAATGAGTTATCGACTTTGTTAATAAGTCAGTTTTCGAGATAATGCCCTATGAGAAAATGCCTTATTTTTATAACGCTACTGCTGATGGGATGCGGGCGGGTGGTTGAGACAGCTACACCGACAGCCACGCCGACACCTCCATCCTTTGATTTGGCTGATGGCTTTACGGCCGTCTTGCTCCCCCATCAATTCCGTGGCCCTACCCAATTTTTCGTAGACAATGATTTTCTTTGGGTGGCGCAACTGAACGGGGGGGAAGGGTCAGCTGAAGGACAGGTGTTGCAAATTAACCTGACCACAGGTGAAGAAACGGCCGTTCTTGAAAATATTGATAAGCCAACCGGGATCGCTCTGCTTGATAATGCAATTTGGGTTGCCACCCGGGATGAGTTGCTCCGAGCGCCGCTTGATGATTTAGAAGCGGTTGAAGTTGTTTTAACCGGTTTGCCCAACAACGGCCGCTCTAACGGTACGCTGACCGTTACGCCAAACGGTACGCTGCTGTATGAAGTTAGCGGGCGGCGGAGCGACCCTGAGTCTGGAAGGCTGTATGAATATGATCCGGCGACGGATCAGAGTCGCATTGTTGCCACCGGACTCAAAAATGCGTATGCACACGCTTTTGATGCAAACGGACGTCTTTGGGTTACCGAAATCGCTGACGGCTCTCTTGAAGGTGTCACCTATCCCGGCGAAATCAATCTTGTGGTTGATGGGGCTGATTTTGGCTGGCCGACCTGCTACGGTCAAGAGTTGACTGGGACAGATTGCGATGGGTCGCGCCCTGCCGTCAAGGTGTTGCCTGAAAACAGCACCCCAACCGGTATTGCTGTGTCCCCATTCAGCCCCGACACTCTTTTTGTAGCGCTTTGGCTAACGGGTGAGGTCATCGAAGTGCCGCTTTCGTTTGTGGAAGATAATGCGCGTGGGGGTGAACGGTCGTTTATTCAAAATATGGAAAATCCTCAGCATCTTTTTGCTCACCCTGACGGTACGCTGTGGGTGAGCGACTTTGCTACGGGCCAAATCTGGCTCGTTCGTGAATCAGCGCCTTAGTCAAAAATGACCTCTACCAGCGGACTTCGCTCAACGAGTGCTTCGATATCTTGTGCCCGCTGATGATACCAGCGCATAACGGGATCAGAGAAGATTTGGCGCCGCGCAGCGTTATCCGTGATGGGGTGCACTGTTGCTGGCAGATCGGCTGTTACTGATTGTTTGAGGTGGAAAGTAATACGGGGATTGGCCAGCATATTGGCGTACCAGTGACGTGTGCCAGGGGTACCGGTAATGTAGATACGGCCGTTGACCTGTCGAAACCAAATTTCAATGCGCCGCGGTTGGCCGCTCTTGCGACCGATTGTGGTAATGTCAATCACCTCATCATTTTCGAGAGCCGTTTGAATGTTTTGATCCATCATTTTGCCTCCTTCGTAAATAGCTTGTCAGCCCGTTAGCTTGAGACGCTCGAAAGCAATCTTTGGTTGTCTGCCTCCCTCTATACTCTAGCTCTAGCTATTGACATTCATTTGTAATCTGCACCGTGTGGCGCGCTGTCGACTTACTCATGATGATTCATCTCCACTCTATCAGCTAGCTCTCCCATCAATCCAATCAAAAATATGAGCGTCTGCTGATTGAGCAAAATCGATTGGGCGGTGTAGATAATTTGAGTTGGCGTCAATTCGATTGTCTGGTCAGTTTCCGAATGGCCAATACGAGCCAGTTGTTGAGTCAGCGCGTCTGTAAATAGGGGCGCAATAGGGTGGTCTGTTTGATTTTTAAACGTAAAAAGCTCGTCTAGCTCTAGAATGCCGATGCCATTGTTGAGATTGTAAAGCTTGCGGGCATCTCGTTCGCGCTTGTTGGTGCTGGTTAGCGTGAAGCTGTGGATTTGCTCGCCATTTAGGTCAATGGCTAATCGTGTTTGAGGCGTTTGGCTGAGGCTTGGCAGGGGATTTTGGGCGGTAAGGTTGAGTTTACGGCCGTTAATCACCCCCATTACATAAGCGCCAGCCTCTTTTGTTCGTGTCATAAATTCTAAGCCTGCTTTTTGAGCAACTTCTTGCCAAGCTGGTTCATAATGTCTCGGTTGGATATTCCAAACAAACACGCTAAACAACAAAAGCCCCAACAAGAGCGAGACGCTGCTGATCCACGTTGCCCCAAAGAAAAGGGGGAGTCCCACACAGGGAATTAAAAAGATAAACGGCCGTAATCGCCGATAATGTCTACAAATCCAAGAATACAATGAAGCGTTCATCCGAAAATTCCTCGAACCGCTTTTTTACCTGTCTCATCCCCACAGCGCAAATAGACAAATGAACAATCTTCAATAAAAAAGCCCTACCGGTAGATAGAGCTTTTAATTTCAGACTGTTTTTTTGAGAAGCGGGGCTTCAAATAAATTTATTATTTTTTAGGTTTAAATGCACCTTCAACCATGCTAGCGTCAAAATAGTTACCAGCTTCACCCGTGGTCGCATATCGATATACGGCTGCAATGTAGATACCGCTCAACGTATTGCTAACCAATACCAGTGCCATAATTACTAAAATGATGAGGGCGATTGCCAAAACAATGGCGACGACGCTTTCTGTGGCGGCCGCTAAAATTACGATAGGGATACCGACTAAAATGACGCCGAAGGTCATCAAACCAAATACAGCGCCAACTCCTAAATTGCCGATGATCTGTTCACCCCAGGTCTTTTTAAGCATGCCAGCACTGCGTTGAACGGCCTCCATTGGCCCAACCCCTTCAATCACTAAGACAGGTATCACCAAAAAAGTGGCAACCGTCCAAGCAAATCCAATGAGGCCAATCACAATACGGCCGATAATCCCCGCCCGTTCAGATAGGAATCGTAGTATCATCCCGACAGTTGCTGAAATAATCGCATACCCAAAAATCGAGCCGATATGCTTCATCGCAATATCAAGACCATCTCGGACAGTGGGGTCCCCTCCTTCTAAGCGAATCATAGCCGCCCCAATGAGAGCAGAGTTTGAAAAAATGGTTACAAAGTAAAGGCAGACATAAAAAAGAAAGCCGATGATGTAGCCCATAATTGGGATTTCACTCCCAACCGTGGCGTCAAAAAGCCCTGCTAAAAAAGAGGGCACAGCAAACGTAATCATCACAATAATCGAAGCGAAAAATGCGATGACTGGGAAAATCATGAGCTCCTTGTCTTTTTGCAGCACTTGCCAGCTTGCTTTGGTTAGCTCCCAGCTATTCGATAAACGTCGAAACATGACTAATCAACCTCCTGAGGTTAGAAATAAAGGACACTTGCATTACGATTATTAACAGTGAAAGTTGTAATGGCAAATTTTGGCTGTGAGGGATGATTAATGAAGGCGAAACCGTTTCCGAGTTAACCAATCATCCTGTCTTGAACTGATTCCCAGCTAAACTGAGCGATCTGCTCTGGTGCGCCTATGAAATATTCGTGAAGGTAAGGGATAATTTCTAGTTCCCATATATTTTTTAAATGAAGATGAAGGTCAGGAAGCAGAAAGTAGGAGTGTCCAATCGCATAATTCGAATCACCTATTAAATCATTGATGGCCTTTAATGATTTAATCAGATCGTTTAGATTGACTTTTGATTCGGTGTGATAGTGATTCAGCAGTTCATAACGTGGGGGCAGGTGCAAGAATGCAAATCGGCGGCGGAGGGCAAAGTCAACCAGGGCTAATGAGCGATCGGCGCTGTTCATGGTCGCAATCAGTCGAACATTAGCCGGTATTTTAAATGAAGTACCGGACGCTAATGTCATTGACTTATCTCGATATTCCAACAGGTGCATTAGTTCGCCAAAAACGGATGGTAGGTTGGCCCGATTGATTTCGTCAATGATGAGGATGCATGTTCCTTTGTATTGCTCTGCTTTTTGGCAGAATTTGAGGAATTGTCCGGCTACTTTTTGAAAAACGACTTGCCCATTTTGGGTTAACGGCCGTAACCCTTCCAAAAAATCCTCATAGCTGTAGGCAGGATGAAACTGAATCGTTTCATAAATTCCAGACGTTTTATGCGCGATGAGTTTGCCTAGCTTCTCAGCATAAAACGTTTTGCCAGTTCCAGGAGGGCCATAAAACATGAGCTGCTTTTTACGCTCTAGCACCTTGAGCCAGCGGTCAATTTCCTCTTTCATCAACCCAGTCTCTTGAATCATTGTGCCAAGAGAATAAGGAGATGGCGTTTGATAGCCTGCTGTGTTGTTTTCCTTGAGCACTGGTTCAGCTGTGGCTAAGGTGTTCATGGGTGGGGTAGGTGGAATGTCGAGAAAGACCTGACTTTTGTGATCTAGAGACCCGACTGATTTTTTGCTTTCGCGCATGCCAATCCAAATAGCACTTTGGACGTCAAGCATATCAACTGCGCCATATCCTTTTAAGCGCTCTAACAGGTCTAAAGCCAACTGCTGCAATCTTTCATACGCATCCCCGTTCGGTATTTTATCCAGCGGATGATTGATGCCCATAAACTGCAAAAACCAATTGGCTGACCGAGATTTGATAATGAGGTCTGTTTGCGGATGAACAACATACATCAAAAAAGTGACGAATGGCCATTTATTGGGCAGGCTAGCTCCCTCTAAATACTCAGAAAATGTTTGTAAACGTTCACCTGATGAGCGATCACCATGCAGCAGGTTGCGAATTTTGATGCAGAATTGGGCTTTGTCGAGATTGGAGGACTCAAGAACGGCCGTATCTCCCGAACTGGGTACTCGCCGCCAAAGTAGATTTGTTTGCCGGGTTAGTCGATTGAGATTCGTTAGGATTTCATCAAATTGACCCGCATTGATGAGTTTATCCAGCGGCTCTTGAGCTAAAAAGTGAGATGCTTTTTCAACAAGCTTCTTTTTAGATTTGATTTCATCCGTTAAATATTGCGGATGCTCAAAACTCTCCCAATCAGGATATCGTCGTTGGATTAATTCAATTAGTTGATTCGTCTGCCAGCCACTCATACGTGGCGCAATTGTATCTGAGAAGTAGGGGATTCGTGAAATATGGTAAAGGAGGGCATGAAAAGTGACGTTTCACTTAAACGGCCGCTTCTCCTTCAACGACACGCCCAGCCGCTTTCCAGGCCCGGCGAGCATCTTCGTATCCCATTTCGAACAGCCGTTCATGACCCTCGCGATTATAGCGGAGGATTTGGTCAACCGAGATAGAGCGTCGGGGTGCGATTATGATGGGTTCTGGCAAGGCATGATATTTATCCTGGATAATGTCAGGCACTCCATCCCCATCTTCATCTACAAAATCTGGTTCTTCGCCGCGAACCTGGCTTAGAAGCAGGGAATTAGCGGCTTTAAGCCGGGCATTTTCAATTTGCAAACGCACCAGTTCATTAACGTGGCGGAACATTTTGAGATCAGACTGGAAGGAGGCGAGGAGCGCCCATTCAAGCATTGTGCTGGCTGATGAGAGATGCGTTTTGGGTGGATCTAATGTGACGCCATCATCGTTATCATCCCAAGGCGTCATTAGCACGACGACAATCTCTTCAGCTCCGGCATCAATAGCTGGGCTGAGAGGTGTGTTGGCTACCGTTGCCCCGTCCCAAAATAGGCCACCGTTGAGCTTGGTGGCTGGATAAACAATAGGAATTGAACAACTGGCTATGATGTGATCGAGATGAATAGGCTCCTGCTGCATTTTGCTGGGGTAAACATCGTCGCTATTGCCAAAGACGTGGAGATGGCCTGTGGAGATTTCAGTGGCCGTGACCCGCAGATGAACGGCCGTTTCTGGTGAATTTATCCGGTCAAAATTGACCCAGCCGGATTTTTCCAACGTTTCTCTAAGTGGTTGGGTGTCTAAGAAAAAATTGCTCTTGAGGCTGATATGCGGTTTTTGGACATGCTTGGTTTCCAATCGTTTCCAAAGCGCCCAGAGCGAATAGGCATTGTGTCCTGATGCAATGGCTGCCCCGTTAACAGCGCCAATCGATGTTCCCGACACAATGTTGGGAAACCATTCGTGCTCTTCTAAAAATCGTAAAACACCGATGTGGTAGGCACCGCGCCCACCCCCGCCTGATAATACCAGTGCATTTTTTCGTTCCGTTACAGACATGATGACCTCCAATAAGGAAACCGTACTACTTTTACAATACTACTTATAATTTATTGTTTCAGTTGAAAAAGAAATTCGCAATACAATACAAAAAAAGGCTTTTAACCGTGACGTTACCCAATAAGGTAGGAAGGTTGCGAGTTAGAGTCGCCATTCGAGTTGACGAAGGCACCCTTCGGGGTGACCGGTAAGGTGATATAAAATTTGCTGCCGGGCAATATTGATTCATCCTCACCAATCGATTCCACCCAAATTTGACCGCCATGCGCCTCAATCACTCCACGAGCAATAGGCAAGCCCAAACCTGGGCCTGCTCCTTTAAATTTTGTGCTGCCCGTTGAGTGAAGCTGCGGGTCGCCAATGCGGAAGAATTTTTCAAAAATCAGCTCGTGAAATTTAGAGTCTATCCCGATACCGGAATCTGAGATGACAATTTCAATATGGTCATCATCCACTTCATGAGAGGGAATAACGCGTGCCTCAATCGCGATTGAGCCATGATCGGGTGTGTATTTGATAGCGTTCCCAATGATGTTGGTAAACGTTTGCACCAAGCGTTTAAAATCTGCTTGAATTGAGGGTAACTCTTCGACGCCTTGCATACCAATAGAAATTTGTCGTTCGCGGCTAGCCTGAGCTAAAGGCTCAATTGCTAAACGAATAATGGTGTCAATCTTCGTTTTGACAAATGTCAGCTGCATACCATCAACGTCAAGCTGGCTAGCATCGAGCATAGCTGTGATTAGACCTTCCAACTGTAGGGTTGCTCGATTAACGTGGTTAACAATCTCTCGTGTTTGCTCGCGAGTTAGCGCATTTTCTTCGTTCATAGCAGATAAAATATCTGTGTACCCTTTTACTTGGGTTAACGGTGTGCGCAACTCGTGCGAGGCAATTGTAATGAAGTCTGATTTGACGCGGTCCATGATTTCGAGCCGCTCATTTTGCTCAACAAGATTGTTATTCAGATTGCGGATTTTTTCGTTTTGGTCGCCCATCTCACCATAAAGTCGGGCATTTTGTAGGGCTACGACCGTTTGGTCAGCTAAAATTTGAACCAGCTCTAGTTCGCTGGGCTGATAGGGAACGGCCGTGTTTTTGGGACCGATTGCAATTAAGCCAACTAGCTGGGCACCCTCTTTAATGGATACATAAACTTCCATCGCTTGCTCATTAAGCCACAGCTTAGACTCATCAGAAAGCGAATTAAAGTCTGGGTTAAAGTCTAAGTCGTATTGCAAAACAGGTTGGTGATTTTTAACGAGACTTTCTATAAACACACTGTCCCATCTAAATGAGAAAGGTTCCCGTGATAATCGCCCCATGGCTGGAATTGGCTCAATTTCATACAAATTATCCTCTTTTTGAGTGACCAGCATCAGTGCGCCGCGATTAATTTCAAGAAGCTCGCTGAGGGTGCCGACAATCAAAATGGACAGCTGCTGCATGTCTAGCGTTTTAGAAATCGCTTGGCTGTATTCCCGAACCACTTTATTGGTGTTAACATCTTCCCCCAAAATGTAGCGGTATGTAATTCTCTCAATTAAATTTCGGAAAGATTGATAGAAGAAAAACCAGAACACTACAATCGCAGAAATGATAATTGCCAGCTGTAGTGATGTCAGTTCGTTGATGTATTGTTGGACGACAAAAATAGCAGCGGCCAGTGGGAGTCCTGATAGCGTATTAATGATAATGAAAGCGTATGCTTTTTGTGACCGCGTGCGCACATCAAAAATTCGATAAGACGAAAGGGCGTAAACAAAGCCAACAAAACTTAGAAGTCGTAACGTTTGACCTACAACGACAGGCACTAAAAGATTAAATAAAAGTAGGGATTCGCCTATGAAAAGTGCAAAAAGGGAGAGTATCCAGAAAAGCAACCGATTTGCGTGCCAAGGGAATTTTGTTTGCCTATAGAAAAGGATCGAGAAACCGAGGGTCAAACCATGTAGAGCTATCCAGGTGCTTAAGGAAAGAAGCTGGCTTACACGAATAGGCACATCAGAAATTACAAAAGATTCTTGAGGCTCAAGAAAGTTAATGAGGATAACACTGACAATGGCCAAAATGCCAAGCACATACCAACGCCGATTTGGTTTCCAATCAAGATATTCGGCGGTGACGATAAAAATGCAGGCGGTTGATAAGATGAGTAGTGAAATGGGTAAATTGGGGTACTCAGCTAGTCGAGTAAAAAAAAGAGAAAACTCCCAGCCTAAGGAAAATGCCAGCGCGGCTAAAAGCCAGCGCACTTGCTTTGATGAAGATTGGATGCCGCGCAGAAATAGGAAGACAAAGATTAATGTATAAACTCCCGCGGTTACCAATGGAATTATGGCATTATATTCACTAAGATTCATAAAAACTTCTTTGAAGAATCCCGAAATGGAAAAAATCAGGCGGACTGGAATTTGTTGGGTTCTTTTCTACAATTATTTAAATAGAAAGTTATTGCTAAAACCTTCTAAAATGATTTCTATCCGATTACTAACCCGTTGTGATTTACTAAACAGCTTCAAACTTGCAAATTGCATGACATTTTGTTGGTAAATTTTATTATAAGGGGTTTTTGGCACGTTTCCATAAGTAAAAGGCGTGATTTTTAATTTATCACGCCTTTTTTATGGAGCGGATGGGGTGGGATTCGAACCCACGAGACATTGCTGCCAACACGCGTTCCAGGCGTGCGCCTTAATCCACTCGGCCACCCATCCAGATTAATTGTCAATTGTGAGCTGTTAAATGTGAATTGTCAATGAGGTGGAAACCTTGACATTCACGTTTGTTCTCAATTGAGTCACAGATTATAGGACGTGTGGTTTAGTTTGCAAGTGATGTTTTGGTATCGAGATGTTACCAACCAACGGCCGTTCCATCATTCCTTGGTTCACTACCACCGACATAGACACCGCTTGCAGGATTGCGCACAATCGCTTGCCCACCACCATAATGCATTGGTTTGTCTGGTGGGAAGAATGTGTGCCCTCGTTTTGCCAGCTCTTGTCGGATGCTGTCAGGAACGGCCGTTTCTAGGGCAAACTCCTTGTCCTTTAGCCACTGGAATCGAGGTGCATCTAAGGCGGTTTGGGGATCCATATTAAATTGAGTCATGTTGATGCCAACCTGCAGATGCCCCTGCGGCTGCATGAATCCCCCCATTACACCAAAGCTGCTAAACGCCTGGCCATCTTTAGTAATAAAGCCTGGAATAATTGTGTGAAACGGCCGTTTGCCGGGTGCTGCTTCGTTGGGGTGATCTTCCTCAAGGGAAAAATTTGCGCCCCGATTTTGAAGCTGAACACCCGTATTGCCAGCAGTTAAGCCGCTCCCAAAGCCCATATACAAACTTTGAATCCAACTGACCATATTTCCTTCAGAATCACCCACTGTGAGATAAACAGTATCGCCGTGATGGTTGGGATTTCCGGGAGTAGGTGTCAAGGCAGATGCCATGTCAATCAGTCCAGCTCTTTCCCTAGCATAGCTTTGGCTTAGTAATCCAGAAATAGGCACATCCACCTTTTTAGGATCCGCTATATAGGCATGAGCGTCAATAAAGGCCAGCTTCATGGCCTCCATAAGGGCATGATAATAATCGGCCGTGCCATATCCTAAGTTGGGTAAATCAAACCCACTGGCGATGTTGAGTGCCAATAAAGCTGTTAATCCCTGTCCATTGGGGGGACTTTCATGAAAAATAAACCCATCACCATATGACACGGAAATAGGGTCAACCCATTCAGCTTGATAGTTATAAAGATCATCTTGAGTGAGGACGCCCTCATCATCCTGTACAGCCTTGACAATTTGGTCAGCAATTTGGCCTTTATAAAACGAATCATACCCATTTTCGGCGATGGTTTTTAACGTTTGAGCGAATTCTACATTTTTAAAGAACTGACTTGGTTTGGGGGCATTTCCATTGGGTAACCAAACTCTTCTAGAATCCGCCTGGTTACTCATCTTTTCTGTGGAGCGTTTCCACTGGAGGGCAATTTTTTCACTAACTGGATAGCCGAATTCAGCATACTGAATTGCCTGTTTTATGATGGAATCTAGTTCCATTGACCCAAAACGGTTCAAGGCGAGTTCCCAGCCGCGTAAGCTGCCTGGCACCGTAACTGCGAGGCCGCCTAAAGCTGGAAATGTTTCATTTCCTTTGCTGCGTACAAGATCTGCACTGAGTTTGGCAGGGGCTGGGCCGGATGCATTTAGGCCATATAATTTTTTATCTTTAGCGTGCCAAATGAGAGCAAAAGCGTCGCCGCCAATACCTGTTGAACAGGGCTCGACTACGCATAGAGTAGCGACAGTCGCAATAGCGGCATCGATAGCATTACCGCCTGCTTTTAAAATGTCTAAGCCTGCTTGTGAGGCTAGCGGCTGGCTTGTCGCCACGATGCCATTTGCCGCAATAATGTTAGAACGGCGACTTGGAAAGTTAAACGATTCAAAATTCATTAGATCTCCTAGGCATGTGATAGCCTTGACATCGAACACTTGTTCGTGATATACTTACCAGAACAAATGAGCGGAACTGTAGTTTTATATCAAATTATCTGACTCAATTGTTATGATACCCATTACGGGAAAGCTCAGTTTTCTCTGTTTACTTAATCAGGAGTTTCATCATGAGTGATGATAAACCATTGTCAGACCGTCAACAAAGAATGCTTGCATTTATTAATGAGTATGTTGCAGGCAACGGCCGTCCACCAACCATTCGTGAAATTGGTAAAGCGGTTGATATCAGCTCTACCTCTGTAGTTAATTACAACCTCACTAAACTTAAAGAGCGTGGTTTTCTCGAACGAGATGCTGAAGTCTCGCGGGGACTAAAATTAACCCGACGAGCTGGCAAAGTAATTGGTTCTGTTTCCAATGCTGTAGATGAAACCTTTGCACGTTTATTGCGTGTCCCGCTTGTCGGTAATATTGTTGCTGGCGAACCAATTGAAGCCTTTGAAGGCGCATACGATGAAGAAGATGTTGTTGAGCTAAGTGCAAACATGCTTTCGGCCAGCAATAATGATGAGCTATTCGCACTTCGTGTGAACGGGGAATCGATGATCGACGCAATGGTTTTCGACGGTGATATCGTTGTACTAAAGAAACAAGAGACAGCCAAGAATGGGGATATGGTAGCAGCTTGGGTTCGTGGTGACGATACAACTACCCTTAAATATTTTTATCAAGAGGGTCAGCAAATACGCCTTCAACCAGCGAATCCCCACATGGATCCAATTTACGTCGATTCCAGTTTGGTTGATGTCAAAGGGAAAGTGATGATGGTTGTCCGTCACACTTAAATTTTTGATTTTATAGCGAAAGGGCGGTTTTCCCGTCCTTTTTTTGTTCTAATCAAACAGAACATTTGTGCTTAATGCTCCGTTTCGCAAATATCCAAAACGATTTATAGAGTGAGGAGTATTAGATAGAAACTTTGGAAACAAAGTAGCAATGTGTTGAGATGAACCTTAAAGAGTGGCAAACTGTAATTCAAGAGCAGAAAGTACCTCATCAAATCAAGGTGCAGTCGCGTCAGGTTGAAACAGCTTTTTCCCAGCATAATGTTGATGCTCAAATTTTAGGTGGGGGAATTAATCGAGAGACGATTCGGTTTGATTTAAGTGAGCAGGTTGAAGCAGGTAAAGAATTGCTTTCTGGCATTAAAAAAGACCTACTGTCGATTTTTGGCGTGTCGTCAATTCAATTTGCCCGACAAAAGGGACAGTTGCAACTCCAAATTGATCGTCCTCAAAACAGCCCTGTTCCCCTTATTGAATTACTAACGTCAATCGATGAGATTTCTCCACAAACGGCCGTTCTTGGACTGGATGAAGAAGGTCATCCATTACTCCATGAGTTTATGCCTCAGTTAATGTCACATGTCCTCATTCAAGGAATGAAAGGGGCAGGAAAAAGCGCATTGCTTAAAACAATTGCCATTTCTCTGGCAATGCTAAATAAACAATCTAAACTGCAATTGCTTGCAGTCTCCCCAGCTAGCAATTTCTCTAACGACTTGTTACCTTTAAACTATCTACCGCATATGCTCGAGCCAGTCATGGAATCGTCCGAGGATTGCGGTCAACTATTCACATTTTTAGAGGAAGAGTTACAGTATCGGCTAAGCCAAAATTGCGCCACACCAACAATCATTACGCTAATTGATAATGTTGAGGCTTTGACTGCTAGTCCTCAAATCATAAATCAGCTGCACTATTTGCTTCAGAATGGTCCAAATGCGGGTATCTACTTTGTTTTAGCCCATGAGGTTGGTGACAATCATATGCCTGAGATGATTAAAGCGAATATTCCACTTCAAATTGTAGGCAAAGTAAATTCCTCTGATGATGCTCAGCGAATAACAGGATTAGTGGATTCACAAGCAGAACATTTAAATGGAAAAGGTGAGTTTTTAACGCTATCTGGTGAAATGGTGATTTATTTTCATAGTGCATTTGTGAATGATCACGAGCTGTTGATGGTGATTGATAAACTGCATCGAAATCGACCTCGCCCCATACTGGCCCAATCATTTAGTAATTCTTCGTACTCACTTCCTGATAAAGAAAATGGTACTCAGAACAAGGATGACTTTTCCTTTACAATCCGCGATCAACAGGTGGAATTAACCCCTATTCCTGATTTACCCCAGCAAAAGCCTGTCCAGCCTCTTCCAATACGCCCTTCGATTGTAATACCCTTGCCCAAGCCAGAAGCTGTTGAGGAAATTGTGGTGGTTAAGCCTATTGAGCGCAATGAAACTATTGAGGTGGTTGAAGAGAATCAAACCACACCTGAGTGGGAAATTGGCAACCAAAAACCAGACGTCGAACACAAACCATTGGTTGTGAAGAAACCTGTAGTTAAACTTTTTGATAAAGAAAAAAAGGCTCACTTAGATAAAAATGAGGATGAATTGATCCCATTTGATTTAGGCGCACCACCGGATGACATTTAGGTATATTTCGCAAATATTTTATATAAAGCAAGTTGAAAATGTGAAATTTACTTGGCGAAAACTAAAATTTCAATACTTTTTTTCAAGATATATCTTGGTTTTTACCTAATTTAGGAGGGTTTTAATGGATTTTGGAATGCTTTGGTTAGATGATGATTCTAAACGGCCGTTTGAAGAGAAGGTAAAGCGAGCGGCTGAATATTATCGGGGTAAATACGGCCGTAAACCAAACTTTTGTCTAGTGAATCAAAAGTCGCTAAAAGAAACGAAGAGTCTTGGCAAAATCAGTATCGTTCCTGACCAGTCGATTTTACCCAATCACTTTTTAATTGGCCTCAAATCAATATAAATAAACCAAAAGAGGACTTTCTGTCATTGCAAAAAGCCCTCTTTTTTATTAGCTTATATTTTTCTTTTTTCTTTACCAACCACCGCGCGAATACCGTTGCTCCTTCCAAACATCCGCTTCATTTGAGTAGCCATTTACTTCCCAAAAGCCTAGCTTATCATCGGCGCTGAACTCTAATCCGCGGAGCCATTTGCCACCTTTCCACAGATAGATTGTTTTGTCTTCACTTCTGTCTGAAAATGAACCTGTCACCCCCCGCAGTGGCCAACCGTGTTCAACTGTTAGAGGTTTGCCATCAAAGTGGGTGGCTAGTAAAAAGTTGTCAGCCATGACAGCTTTGATAGGCGTATTGGTTGTGTAGTTGTATTCACAATGTTGAATCACATACTTCGCTTCTGGTTTGGGTTTGATAAAGCCTTCATCCACCAACGTCTTAATAGACACTCCTTCCCACTCAGTATCAAATTTTGACCAACGCGTCACACAATGAATGTCCATTGTGATCTTGGTGCGAGGAAGTTTGTTGAAATCTTCCCAATTCCAAACTACCTCTTCTTCAACTAATCCAAAAACTTTTAAATCCCAATTGGCAATATCGGTCTGTGGCGTTGGGCCGTAATGTAAAACGGGGAATTTTTGGGTTAATGATTGACCAGGTGGTAGTCTATTCTCATCTCTGAACTTGTTTTCCTGTTCTTTTCTCTTAAAGGGATTAAACATGCTGGTTCTCCAGTTGCAAGATTTTTTCTTTCACCATTATATGAAAAAGCATTACAGCAGGCTTACTTTGGTGTAAGCATCGTGTTAGAATTATGAAACATCAACAAGGCTAACATAAGAAGCGATGGTTGCAAGCCAATTTTATTTTTTTAGAGAACGAAATTATTTTGCCGTTTGGCTCACTCATTTTTTTATTGATGTTTTAAACAACGGCCGTAATCTCTTAATCGCCATATTGGCGATTTCTTTGAGTTTAACCAATGCGCAAGTTGGGCTTGTGCTACTTTGTTATAACATTGGCAATGCGCTTTGTCAGCCTTTATTCGGGTACTTAGCTGATCGGATCGGTGTACGCTGGTTGATTGTTGGTGGCATGGCTTGGATGATTGTCTTCTATACGATTGCAGCAGTTGCCTCTGACTGGGTTGCCCTAATAACGACAACAATTGCCAGTGTTGGGTCAGGTATGTTTCATCCTTCGGGTGCCAAAGTTGCTTCTCAAATCCCAGAATCTCATCGTAATCGAGCAACGGCCGTATTCTTTTTTGCCGGTCAACTTGGGCTATTCTTCGGTCCTGTTCTGGCTGGATTTTTTCTCGATGGGTTTGGTCGGGCCGGTTTTTTGGCGTTACCAATTTTGGCGCTTATCGCTCTACTAAGTGGATGGCAATGGGTAACTAATCAATCTCCTGTCTTCGAGCAAAAGACCCAAATAACAAAAACAAAATCGACCAAATTAAATATTTGGCGGCGAGCGATTTTGATGATCATCATCATTTTTACAAGCTATTCAATTGGCAATACGCTTATTACTTTCCTGCCAAAATTATTCACAGAGCAAAATTATAATCAAAGTATCGTTGGCTTGTTGTCCGGAAGCTACGTCTTAGGAGGTGTATTTGGAGGTCTTGCTGGTGGTTATTTTGGCGATCACTTTAGTAGAAAGATCGTGATTGCTGTCTCTTTGCTTTTGAGCAGTTTTCCTCTTTTATTTATTTTAGACTTCTCTGGCTGGACGCAAGGATTTTGGCTCTTTCTGGCTGGTTTTTTGACAACAATTCCGCATTCATTGCTTGTTATTATGGCTCAATCTTTGTTCCCAAATAAAAAGGGGATGGCTTCGGGCCTCGTTTTAGGTTTTATGTTTTTTAGTGGGTCGTTAGGAAGTGCCATTTTGGGGTATACTGCTGATAGAATTGGTCTGGTAAATATGCTAAGCAATCTTTGGGTATTGGGCTTGGTAGCGGCAATTACTGCCTTCTTGATATTCGAAGAGCCAGATGGTCTTTATGGTAAAACGACTAGGTAACTTTTAGTTTTCCCAATTCCTATACTCATCTTTTATCTGTTTGTTCGTTTACCGAAAGAAGAAGTCACTAAAACTTTGGAAACAAAGTCGTCATTGAAAAAACGCGTATTTTCCATAAATTTTTGAAAAGTGATAACATTTTTTTATATAATCTCTTCCCATTTGCATATTTACACTAGCATTTTTTTACTAAAGTCTCTATTTTTTTTGTAAGACTTTCGTTTATTAATTGGAGAGACGTTCATTGAAGAAATTACTCGTCATGTAAAGAACTTCTTCCTACACTTAAGTGCTCTGAAGCTTCTAAATTGAAAACCTTGTTAGATAAAAACTTCGGAACCTAGAGGAACCGAAATTTATAACCAAAAGTTTACTAAAAGCAGGAAATTCATTTCACTTAACCAAATCGATGATTTGAGAAATTTTATGAGCTTAGAAAATTTATTTCACGGTCCTAATTCGGGCTACATCTTAGAATTATTT
>JBCCFD010000124.1:0-17267 GCA_039029915.1 Chloroflexota bacterium | reverse complement strand
GAATTATTGGACACTGTTTGCCAAAACAGGTGATCCTAACGGTGGTGACAACGTGCAGTGGCCTCGGTTTTCAGCTGAAACGCCTATCTGGTTGAATTTAAACCATACCGTAACAGCTGAACAAGTGACGCGCCAAGCGCAGTATGACATTTTCAACGAGCGGACTGAAGCGCTTGTTGCTGAGATGAAAGGGATGAAGGTAACAAGCTGATTTAAGGTTTTTTGGCTACAAAAATCATCGCTGGACTGGTTGGTTCAAACGGCGCTCGGTCCCAACGGCCGTATATGTCCATCAACTCAAAGCCAACCGATTCAAGGGAGGTCACAATCTCTTGCTGGGTTCGGAAGCGCAGGGTGCTGTCAACTATTATCGTTTCATCCGTGTCAAGAAAGCGATTGATCCCTTGAAAGTGAACCGTTTTTTCATCAACGTCAACCAGTTCGAGCCAGCTTTCTAGCGGACCGTGAGGCGTATCCATTGTTTGGTGTGTCTGTTCAAGTGTCCACATCTCCCAGCCTCGCGCAAGGGGGTTGCGGCTTTCAAACGCCAGCACCCCCCCTTTTTTTAGAGCGGCATAAAAATGGGCAAGCGTTTTGTTCCAGGCGGCATCTTCCAAAAAAATTTGGGCTACATTACCCGTCATTAAGGCAAAATCGGCTGACCAGTCGCCAAAAGCATCCGCATCCCCATCCACCCAGATCACTTTTTCAGCCCCCGGTTGACGACGGGCATAGGCGAGCATGGCCGGAGCGGGATCGACGCCGTAGACGGTACGGCCGTTGCCGGCAAACGCCCGCGTATGAAGCCCTGTACCACAACCCAAATCAATGATCGTTTGGGCCTCAAGTTCTGTAATCAACTGCTGGAAAAAGTCGTGGTCTTCGTCTAGCGGGTTTTCAAGATCGTACAGATCAACAAGACGCGGGTCGGTATAATGTTTATCGAGTTTAATCATATATTCCTTTGCTCTTGGGCAAGTTATCTAAATATTAGGGAGTACATTGAATGAGTCGAGCACAAAGTTTACTGCCTTCTGCTGTTGAGGCAATCGGGAACACGGCACTGGTTGAGCTGTCACGACTGACACATGGGGTAAACGGCCGTATTTTGGCCAAGCTAGAATTCCTCAACACCGGTTTTTCAAAGAAGGATCGGATAGCCCGCCAGATGATTGAAGAAGCCGAAGCCCAAGGAAAGCTATAGGCAGGCCAAGCCGTTATCGAGCTGACTAGCGGCAATACCGGCACTGGTTTAGCTATCACCTGTGCCGCCAAAGGGTATCATTTCATTGCCGTTATGTCTCGCGGTAACTCAATGGAACGCGCAAGAATGATGGAGGCGCTTGGAGCAGAGGTGGTGTTAGTTGTCAGGTGTCAGGTATCAGGTTATCAACTCAGTAGCGCGCATCATAAACTGCCTGAGCCTCTTTGTGATTAGCAATGTTTTCAGGTGGGTCAACTCACACCATCTATACCCCTAGTCTGTATAAAGATCAACCCCTTCCAGTTCTCGTTTGCGGCGGGCGATAAAGTCGGCGAGAGCGTCAGCAACGGCCGTATCTAGCTCCGGTTGTTCATAATTTTTCAGCAATGTTTTCCAGATGCGGTTTGCTCGAAGGGGAGCCTCCTCAGCGCCAGCCTTTTGCCAATTTTCAAAGCTCTGCCCCGAGCGCATGTGGGGCATAAAAAACTCATTTTCATACCGCGCTTGGGTATGAGGCGTGCCTAAATGGTGGCCGCCGGGCCCAACATGAGCCATCATATCAAGCGCCAGCGTTTCATCACTAATCTCAAACCCTTCAAACAGATGGTAAAACATGGCCAGCGACTCAATATCCATAATGAACTTTTCGTATGACATCGTTAGCCCGTTTTCTATCCAACCCGCCGAGTGGTTGACCATGTTGGTGTGCGCCATAAGCGTAGGCCACATTGACCACATCGTTTCATAAGCGGCCGTGGCGTCAGGGTAGTTCGCCGAGCACAGACTGCCGCTGCCCCGGTAGGGTAGCCTGTATTTTCGGGCCAGCTGCGCCCCGATGTAGGTTGCCCACGCCCCTTCCGGTGTGCCAAAAGCAGGGCTGCCCGTTTTCATATCGATATTGGTGGTAAACCCGCCGTAGACGACGGGGGCACCGGGGTTCACAATTTGAGTAAGGGCGATACCGGCTAGCGCTTCGGCATTTTGCTGGGCGATGGCTGAGGCGATAGTGATAGGGCTCATTGCGCCTGCCAAAATGAACGGCGTGATGATAGAGAATTGCCCCGCCCGCGCCAGCGTAATCATGCCGCCCAGCATGCGGTCGTCGTAGCGGAGCGGGCTGTTCACGTTGACGACACCATAAATGACCGGATCGTCTGGTAGCGGGTCGCCAAAGACGATTTTGGCCATTTCTACGGTGTCTTGGGTGATGATACGGCCGTGTGACGAGCCATACACCACCTTGTCAGATAGCGTGTAGCTAATCCACGTGTTTTCCAGATGGCGCAAGGTGGGGTCAACATCGTGCATTTCAGGGCCGCCCCCGACCATATGCACCATGTTGCACATTTGCAGCACCTTGAACGTCTCGATGACATCAGCCAGCACGCCCGGTCGTCTACCCCGATCCATGTCAGAGGCGTACACCATGCCTCCCATAGGCATAAAGCAGTGGGAATTTTCACCCACAAACAGATTGTGCTTTGGATTGCGGGCTAGAAAATTAAAACTGGCGGGTGCTTTTGCAATCAAGTCAAGCAATAGCCCACGTTCAATCCAGACATGCCGGTTTTTATGATCCACCTTGGCCCCAACGCTTTCCCACAGTGAAAGTGCTTCATCATCAAAGAAGTCGATGCCAATCTCTTCCAAAATACGCATGGAGGCGTCATGAATTTGTTCGAGCTTTTCTTCGTTCAAAAACTCCGTTGGCGGTAGTGGGTTACGCAGTTGGCGAAATTTGAAGTTCAGAATAGGTAAATTATCCCGCTTCTTTTTCAATGCCGAGCGACGGCTTCGTCTTTTGGTTGTGTTTGCCATGGGTTTCCCCTTTTTTGCTAATCATTACTCTTGGCCGCTCCATTTGAGGTGACCTATAGACCCTTTACCATTCTAGATTAAGGTAGCCAAATCGATTCTCTGGGTCTTCTTCGAGCAATATGGGACGATTAATATCGAACAATGATAGATCAAAATCAGTTTTGCCGTGCATAGCGAGTTCAGCCAGATATTTGCCAAAAACAGATGAGAATTTAAAGGCGTGTCCTGCTCCAATGCCAACCTGCACGTTGGGCTGCTCGGGCATTTTTGAGATGATGAACTCACGGTCAGGCGTTAGTGTATAGAGGCAGGTTTTGGTGTAAATCTCCTTGCTGCCAACGGTAGGCATATATTTTTCAACAAAGTTATTCACGCGATTGGTGATGTCTGGATCGGGGTCAAAGGTGCGCGTTTCAGGGTCGTTTGGCTTGCCGCCGGCATCTTCAGCCACTTTTGGACCTGCCTCGCCGTACATTGGGAAACCGTAAAAGCTGGGGTTATCCATCCAGATCCAAATGGGGAATTTTTCAGGCGTGAAGTCGTTGGCGTGCGGTGTGTCGAAGTAGGTAACCTGCTCCTTGGTGACGGTTAGAGGGAGCTGACGCCCAAAATGGGCCAAATGATGATTGGTCCACGCCCCTGCGGTTACGATGAGCTGTCGACAGCGATAAGAAACACCGTTGGATTCGACTTCTAGCTCATCACCAACGGCCGTTATTTTTGAGACGGGGCTATTTGCTTTGAGCGTTGCGCCATGAGCTTGGGCCATTTTAATATGCGCCGCAACGCACTTTTCAGCCGGGGCAATCCCGCTCTCTTCTTGATAAAGTACGCCCACGTCATCTGTTAGCCGCCATTGAGGCCAACGATACATCGCTTCTTTGGCGTCGAGCCATTCAAAGGAAATGTTGTGAGTTGTTAAGCTATCTTTATATTGATCGATGTTGATGCTGGCGTTGGCTGGAGAGAGGTCGAGGCCACCAATTTTTAGGATAAGTTCACTGCCTAAATCGGCTTCAAGAACGTCCCAGGCATCATACGCTTGCTTCGCCATCTCAACATAGTAAGGTGTGTGATACGATTTGCGAATGATGCGTGAATGATCGTGTGATCCACCTCTGACGTGCCCAAATTCAAACTGCTCTAGGCCAAGCACCTCCTTGCCCGCCTGCCGAGACAGCCAATAAGCGGCCGCACTGCCAATACCACCAATACCAAGAACGATATATTCAAACTCTGTTTTCATGGGACTCCTTCCTTTTGCCCAAAAGGTGTACATTTTGAGGATTGTTTCACATTTTATCTTTTGGCGTTCAGTTGGACGAATCGAATTTTATTGATTGCGCATCGTTTCTGTATGGCCGTCGATGGCGACTGCCTGTCCAGAGATGTGCTTACCCAGTGGCGAACTAAGGAAAAGTGCCATCTGCGCTATTTCTTCTGGATCAATAAAGGTTTGCATGGAAACTTGCTTTAGAAAGCCCTCACGGACTTGGGCTTTGGGGATGCCTGTGACCTCGTGCTCAAGTTGAATAACCTGCGCCATGCGTTCGTTGTTGATGGAGCCTGGGCAGATGACGTTGGCGCGGACATTAAATTCACCTAATTCCATCGCCATTGTTTTAGTAAGGCCGATGATGGCCCATTTTGAGGTGCAGTAGGGGCTGCGGTAGGGAAACCCATATTGGCCCGCCGTTGAGGCGATGTTGATAATAGTACCACTTCGCTGTGCTTTCATGAGCGGGATGGCGTGTTTGGCGGTGTAGAACTGACTGCCAAGGTTAACGTTGAGTGTGTCTAGTAACCCATCTTGGGTCACAGTTTCAACTGGACCTGCGGGACCCGCAATGCCCGCGTTATTAACTAAAACATCAATGCCGCCTAGGTTCTCAATTGCTTCCGACATAAAGATATCGACCTGTTGGGGATTGCCAACATTGCAAACGGTGCCTGTAGGTGTGGCATCGGTCGTTTCTGAAACGGCCGTTAAGCACGCCTGCAGAGCGAGTTCATCAATATCACACAAATGAACCTTGGCCCCATTTTGAGCAAAGGCCTCAACAATTGCTCTCCCAATGCCCCTTGCACCTGCCGTGACAACAACGCGATATCCTTCAACCTCAATCTTCATTTCTTCCTCCATCTTTTCTTCTTGCCGGTTTTACAATCATATTGATTTGGTAAATCGTTCTCTTACCAAAAAATGGAATTGAATTTTATCTTTTACAGAGGAAAAATCCCTACCTTAAAAAGTTTGAAATTTTAAGGAAAAATCCGTTGACTTTTAAGCGCGATCGCCATATTAATTTAGTCCTCACTTAATTAAATTGGTGCATGGGATGAGTGAAAAGGATATATTGCCGTTTTTGAAGTTAATCGCTGATAAAACGCGCTTGAACATTGTAGGTCTTCTGGCAGAACAGCCCCGAAGTGGGGATGAACTTGCCGCGCTTCTGAATGTCAACCCCTCGACTATTTCGCAGCATATTTCGCGCATGAAGAAGCTGGGCTTGATTCAAGTTCGAGCTGAGCAATACTATAATATTTACGCCATTGATTTTGACTGTTTTAACTGGTACACCAGTCAATTAACGGCCGTTGGTCTTTCAACTCGCGTCCTCAACAGCCAAGCCATCAATTTTGAAGCATATGAGCAGCAAATATTACATAAATGGATCAAAGACAGTTCTCTTCAGGGCGTACCAAGCCAGATTCAACATCGACCGATTTTGATCGGTTGGTTAACCAACAAATTTGACCGCGATCGAAAATATGCCAAAGAGCAGGTGAAGGATGTACTGGCTGCCTACTGTTCGCCAAAATTTCAAACGACTTGGCACCGTATTTTGCTTAAAGAAGGCAAGCTCAGTCGGTTAGACAATCGTGAATGGTATTGGCGCACTGACTCCGTGATGGCTAGTCAGCTTAATTTTAATCCCATGCATATGCCTCAGGCTGAACTGGTTGAATCGATCCGTGCTCCAAGGATTAGAAACGGCCGTTTAACCGTCAGTCGCGACCCCGAACTCTTGCGCCGAAACCTGCTTTCGATTGCCTTGCGCATTCAGATGGAACGGCTTTACTCTCCCAAAGAGATCGACCAAATTACGACGCAATATAGTGAAGGTGATCCAGACTTTTTCCGTCAGGCGCTGGTTGATAAGCAGGTGCTTTATTTGCAGGATGATGGCTTCTATCAACGAGATCCATTAGGCCCAGAACACCAAATTTGGGGGTCTGCATCATAAATGAAAGGTGTTTATATACAAAATCCCCAGTAAACGGAACAGATCTGCCAAATTTTTTTGCTCAAATTCGTTCATTTCATTCACAAGATTCCCATTATAATATTTTGAAAATTTTAAATAGAGTTGATTGAGTGATTTACAATGAGTTTCCGCACGAAAGCTCAAAGACCCCAAAGAAACACAGAGATCTTATCTTTCTTTTTATTTCTTACACGCTTTCTGCCTTTGTGTTAAAAAAAAACTCAATTCAACAGTAGAGAGAATTTATGACTCCTAAACGTGATTTAATCGTCATTGGTGGCGGGCTGATTGGGCTGGCGACTGCGTATCAATTTTTAAAGCAAAACCCCAGCAAACAGGTCATCGTGCTAGAGAAGGAAACGGCCGTTTGTCAGCATCAGTCCGGTCGTAACTCCGGTGTTTTGCACTCCGGCATTTACTACACCCCCGGCACTCACAAAGCGGCCATGTCGCTGGCCGGTAAAGCGATGATGCAGCAGTTTCTTGATGAAGAACAGCTCCCTTACGACCTGTGCGGCAAAGTTATTGTGGCAAAAAGCGAAGAAGAGTTTCCCGCTCTTGATAAAATCTTTCAAAACGGCACGGCTAATGGAGTTGAGTGCGAGATGATTGGCCAGGAGCGACTTAAAGAAATTGAGCCACACTGTAACGGTATAAAAGCAATTCATGTGCCCCAATCTGGCATTGCTGATTACCCTGCTGTTGCTAATCGGTTGGCTGAAAAAATTGAACAAATGGGTGGTGAGGTTTGTACTCAGACTCGCGTCTTGTCCATTGATGAACGGGCAGATGAAGCTGTTGTTTTAACAGAGAAGGGGGCGTTTAATGGCCAACAAGTGGTGGCCTGCGCCGGTTTATATTCAGATCGGGTGGCAAAAATGAGTGCTCCAGATGAGGTGAAAGCCCAAATTGTGCCCTTTCGCGGTGAATATTATCAGCTCAAGCCCCACGCTGAGCATTTGTGCAAAGGCTTAATTTATCCGGTGCCTGATCCGCGCTTTCCCTTTCTAGGCGTGCATTTTACCAAGATGGTTGAGGGGGGCGTTGATTGTGGTCCCAATGCCGTTTTGGCTCTGGCGCGAGAAGGATACACTTGGGGTGTGTTTAACGGTAGCGATCTATGGGAATCATTGACCTATTCTGGATTCCAGCGGCTGGCCCTTAAATATTGGCGGTACGGTCTTGGAGAGATGTGGCGTTCGTTTAGTAAAGCGGCGTTCGTTAAAGCGTTACAAGGTTTGATTCCTGAAATAACAGCTGAAGATTTAGAACCTCATCCAGCCGGTGTTCGTGCCCAAGCATTAACGCCAAAAGGTGAGATGGTGTACGATTTTGACTTTGTTTCATCAAATCGTGTTTTACACGTGGTGAATGCCCCCTCACCTGCAGCGACGGCGTCGCTTTATTTTGGAAAACATATTGTTGAAAAATTGGGTTAATTGAAACGAAGGTCCTGCCTTGAATAAAACGACGGCTGCAACCTTCGTTTCCTCGAAGTTCCGAAGCTTTTGTCTAATAAGGTTTTTAATTTAGAAACCTCGGAACTCTTAATAGGGAGTCGGTTCTTTTTGCTGGCTAACATCAATTAAAACATTGGCAAGATCTTCTATCTTGAATGGTTTTGATAAAAAGATATCCATGCCTGCATTGAGACAAAGCTCTCGATCGGTTTGCAAGACGCCAGCCGTTAAAGCGGCAATGATAGGGGGAGCATCAAGATTAAGCTGTGTTTTTATGATTTGAGTGGCTTTTAAGCCATCCATCTCCGGCATGTGCACATCCATCAAAATAAGGTCGTACATTTTATCTTTAACGCGATTAACAGCCTCTTGTCCGTTAAAAGCAACATCGACTTGGTACCCTAGACGCTCCAGTGTGCGTAAGGCTACTTTTTGGTTGATCAGATTATCTTCTGCTAGCAGAATTGTGAGTGGATAGTGTTGACTCATTGTTTCGTCATAACTACTGCTGTTCGTTGGCTGGTCCAGCGCTTGGGGCTGTTCTGAAAAAATATCAAGCAGTGCATTGAATAGTTGCTCATTTTTAACTGGTTTGTAAAGGAAGGCGTTGATGCCTAATGAATCAGCTCTGCTTTTAATGTCACGATTCTCGAGGGAGGTTAGCATGATGATCGGGGGAAGGGGAATGTTTTCCTCTTGAAGTTTTGCGATCAGTTCGGTCCCGTTTATTTCAGGCATCAGATAATCGATCATAATGAGATCGTAAGGCTGGTTTTTAATAACGGCCGTTATGCCCTCATACCCACCAAGGGCAGAATCCGCCTCTAATCCCCATCGTTGGCATTGATTTGAAATAATCTCCAAATTACTCCGATTATTATCAATAATAAGCATTCGTTTTCCATTGAGAGATGAGATGTCGATGTTTTGTTGGTTAGATTTCTCTTGCTTTGCTACAGAAGCTAACATCGTAAATGAGAAGGTGGAGCCAACATTGAGCTTGCTTTCCACCCACATCGATCCACCCATCATTTCACTTAAACGCTTGCTTATAGTCAAACCTAAGCCGGTGCCCCCAAACTTTCGGGTTGTGGAAGAATCAACTTGGCTGAATGATTGGAAGAGCTTGTGCATGCGGTCTTCGGGAATGCCTATCCCCGTGTCAGAGATGTCAAAGCGGATGAGGATTTGCTCATTCTGAGCCAATTCCGCTGAGACACTCACTTTAATTTCACCTGCCAAGGTAAATTTCACCGCATTCGAAAGCAGATTGATGATGATTTGTCGAACGCGAGTCACATCCCCTTCGATCCAGCTAGGCATTGAAGGATTATAATTCAACAAGAGCTCAAGTTGCTTTTTATCTGCTCTGGGGGCCATTAATTCAAGCGCATCTTCCAAACTTTGTCTTAGGTTGAACGGCTCTTTTTCAAATTCCAATTTGCCAGATTCAATTTTTGAAAAATCTAAAATATCGTTGATGATCGTTAATAAAGATTCGCCGCTGTTTCGAATTGTCTCTACAAATCCTTTTTGCTCAGTATCTAGCTTTGTATCTTGTAAAAGACTAGTCATCCCAATCACCCCATTCATAGGGGTTCTTATTTCATGACTCATATTTGCTAGGAAGTCTGCTTTGGCCTGAGCCGCTTCTTCGGCGGCTTCTTTGGCTTCCTGCATTGCTTGTTCAGCTCTTTTTCGTTCGTCGATATCGTAGATGCCGGCCAGGATACATTCTTGCCCATAATAATTAACGAGTTGCCAAGAACATTCAGCCCAAAAAATACGGCCGTGACTGTTTTGAAGCTGTACCTCTTCTCCTTTTAGGAAGCCTTGCCTTATAAACTTTTCTCGAAGAGCAACCTTATCCTTCAAATCCACATAGAAATCCTTCACAACTTCTCCCGCATAATGTTCGGGGTCAAGCTGGAAAAGCGAAATAAAAGAGGGATTGGCATAAACTAATGTCGAATTGGAGGCTAACGCAACGGATAGGGCAATTGGTAACGAAGCAATTGTTTCCTGTAGCTGACGCTCGCTTTCTCGAATTTTTTGTTCAATTGCGCGTTGCTCTGTGATATCAAAATAGGTCAACATACGTGACCCATCCTCTAAATTTGCGACAGAGTAGAGCAAAATCTTGCCATCTTTTCTTTTAAATTCAGTTTGGGAAAAATTCCCAGTTTGAATGGAGAGCAAACGGGATTGAACGTAGGCGTCCCACTCATCTTCATCAACATCATAAACGTTAGCAGTTTTATTATGGTTAATGACTTGATACATCGATGGTTTGGAGTTGGTAAATTCCTCTGTCAAGAACCAAAGATCCATCGCCATGCGGTTTGCCAAGATAAGGTTAAGATCAGCATCTAAGAATAAAACACCATACTCGATTGTGTCGAGCACGCGTTTAAATTTTTCGAGAACTTGCTCTAGCTCTCGCTGATTGTGTCGTAACTTCTGAGCATTTTCCTTGCGGTGAGTAATATCCTTAGCATACGCGACTTGATACTCATCCCCTTCATAAACCATATACCCACAGTGAATCTCAACTGGAAACTCTCTTCCCGCTTTGGTTGTAAAAGTGACTTCAACAGAACTAAAAAAATGTTCTCGAATATGGTTCCAGTTAGCGGCAAAGCTTTCTTTCTTTGCGCCAAGGTCGATTTGAAAAGCTGTCATTTTAAGCAGCTCTTCTTTGCTATAGCCGAGGATGGAAGTAGCCGCATCATTGACATAGACAAATTGACCTTCAGGGTTTAGCCAAAAAACGATTTGAGGGGATTGGTCAACTGAGAATTGGGTCAAACGCAAACTTTTATTGATTTTTTTCTTATCAGTGATGTCGAGAATTGTGGCTTGTATAGAGGTGATTTTTCCAAATTCGTTTAGCTCAACCTGTTTGCGATCTTCAATCCAGCGGATTTCTCCCGAAGCCGTTATGATCCGATATTCTTGTGTGAATTCATCAAGCCCTGCTGATAAATTGGCTGATATTTCATTTGTTATATGATCAAAGTCTTCAGGCACGATGAGACTGGCGTAATTAACCTTGCCTGACATGATTTCTGCTGCATCATAACCGAACTGTCTGACATTGGAAGAAATGTAATTAATACTGAGTGTCTTGTTCTTGATTTCCCAGCGTACGAGCACAATAGGGCTACTTTCAACGATCGTGTTCGCAAACATCAACTCTTCTTGTTTCATCTTTAGAGCCACAAGCGTTTGATCCATCTGCTCATAAAGCTGTTGATTACCGATTGTTGTGGCGGCTTGGTTGATGATATTTTCGATAAAATCAAGCTTGTCCGTGGGAATTTGATGACCTTGTTTGTGAATAAAAATGCTCACCGTGCCAATGATGTTATCACCCACTTTTAATGGCAAAATTCCAATTGCAAACACACCTTTCTTTTTAAATTTTTCATGGATATGCTTTGATTCAGGATGGCTTTGCGCGTTTTGTAAATATTTTCGCTGACCTTGATGAATCACAGTTTGCTTGATTAAGGCATCTTTCAGCAGAATTTTTTTGCCCAGGGTAGAGGTTTCTAATGTGGGATCAAACTTCTCACTAGTGACGATAAGGGTATTGGCCTCCTTATCAAGAATATCAATAACAACCTTAGCCAAGCCACCGGTTTGGTATAGGTAATCAACTAAAATATTCAATGAGTCGTTAAAACGCTTTGTCTTAGAAATCTCATTGATGATTTTGTTAATGATTGCCATTTCATTGCGCGACTTTTTGGCTTCTTTCAATGCAGAATCAGTTTCTGTTCGCAGCTGAAGATTTTCAATTGTTCGAGAAAGAAGACTTCTTATGTACTCAAATAAAAGCTCATCGCTTTCATCATAAGCATTTGTTGTAAACGAAGAGATATTGAGCGTCCCCACAACCTCTCGGTCTCCAATCAATGGGCAATTCATGATTGAACGTAACCCTTTTTCTGAGAGTTCAGCAAATCCATCAAAATCAAGCTGACGAATATCACCTGTGTTGAATGTTTCACGCGCGCAGATTACATCTATTAAATGGGAGCCTTCTATCGGAAAAATACCTAGCTCTTTACCATCAATATGTAATTCTGTGCCCGTGACATCAACGAGATAATAGGTGGCTTCTTCCCAATTGACCCAACTCATACTGGCGCGAGCGGATGGAATAACGTTAACTAACGTATCACATGTCATTTGAAATGCTTGGGTGAGGTCCTCGGCATCAATTAATTGGAGGGCCAAATTGTTAACAAGCTTTAAACGATAGGATTCGCTGCTTTCTTTTGCTGAAGCCAAAAGGGCTGCGATGTGGATAAGAGCTGTTTCGATTTCGGCCGTGTAGCTGTTTTTTTTGAATGAGGCGAGGTTAAGCGTGCCAATGACTTCGCCACGCACAAATAGGGGCAAAATGATAATTGAAGCAATGCCTAAGTCAGCCAATTCATTAATGTCGATGATATCTGGCTGAGGCTTGAGATTATTAATAGTGATAACTTTTTTCTGCTTTATGACTTGCCCAAGCAATGAGTTTGTCGTGTTTAGAGGGTGCTTGCTGAGTAGATTAGGTTTATTTGCAATCGGATAGAGAGCAATAGAGTGCCCATCTCGTTTTAACAGTGAAAAGCTGGCTGAATCAGATGGAAATAGCGTGAATATTGCATCGCTAATTTGTTGTTTGGCCGATGCAAAATTTGCTGTTTTTCCGATGTTGGTTGTTAGCTCAATGAGCGCTTGTTGCAGTTGGGACATTTTTGTTTCGGTATTGTGTGAACGGAAATGAATCTATTCATTTAGTTTCAAAATCTTTTTCCGTTCAGATATTGGCAGAAATGATGTTGAATAAGAATTATGTGAAACGAAGTTCCTGCTTTGAATAAAAACAACGGTTGCAAACTTCGTTTCCTCGCGGTTCCAAAGCTTTTAGCTAACACGGTTTTCAATTTAGAAACTTCGGAACACTTAAGTGAAACAAAGTTCCTGCTTTGAATAAAACGACGGCAATAAACTTCGGAACACTTAAGGCTGACTTTTTATTAATTCAAATAGCGGAGAGAAATACCCTCATTTTTGAATAAGTCCATTCCGTTCAACCAAAGAGAATGTTTGATATGAAAATCAAATTCATTTTCATGGCTTAATGCTGTATTGGCAATGTCCTTTTAGGGCTACAGTGACCCAATTCCACGTCTAATAAATTGGATTTTTGTCACGAGGATAATTTCAAAACGAGCGACTGATACCATGCTTTAAACTGGTTTTGACGGTGCGGTGAGTCTAACTGGCTTGCCTGCTGCTGAATGTACGCTTGGGCTTTATCCCACATGGCATCAGCGGCTGGATGATGATACCGCTGCAAAAGCTGATGACAGATAAGCAGGCTATTGGCAGCATGGTGAAGGCCATCAACCGTTTGTGATAGGGCCACAACGGCCGTTTCACAATAGTGACGCGCCTGCTGCGGCTGCCCCAGTTTATGATAATACCAGGCGAGATAAGCGTAAACCTCAGCTAAATTGTGAGACTGGTTTGAGGTCTGATACATGTGAACGGCCGTGTTGAGGTCATTTACAGCTTGTTGATACAGCTTATCCTGACCATGTGCGAGTCCTAAATGAAAGGCGGCCTCACCCACTAATTTTTGATGCCCGATTTCTTGTGCTAAGTTAAACGCTTGCTGGGCATATTCACAGGCGGCCTGCGTTTCATTTTCAAGTCGATGCAGCATCGCAAAACTGAGAAAAAAGTTCACCCGACGAAACAGGTAATGGCTATTGGTAACAAGCTGATCGCCTAAATTTAAAGAGCGGCGGGCAGCTGAAAGGTCAAGTTGGGCCAAGTAAACAACCGCCTGATTCAAGAAGATCTGTTCACGTAAGTCATTATTTTCAATGTCGTCAGCAATTTGTTTAGCCACTTCATAATGGGTATGAGATTGACGCCACTGCCCAATATCTAGTCGAGCCACGCCCAAATTAATGAGAATTTGAGCCTCCCGAAATTTATGATTGGCCTGACGATTTTTGTCTAGCGCAATGTCATAATACACAAACGCATCACTAAAACGACCCAACTCCACAGAAAAAGCGCCTAAGTTTTGAAAAACGCCTGCTAATCGCGCCTTATTTGGTAATTGTTCCAGCGCGTGTCGGGCCTGATGCGCATGATGAAACGCCGCTTCAATATCGCTTAGGTAGTAACTTATAGCGCTTAGGGCTAGGTGGGCAGAGCCACGCCATTCCAAATCTGGATGCGCTTCGATTTGGGCATATATTGTTAGAGCAATTTGATGAGCCGAGTTGTGATTACCCAGTCGAATATGCATTTTCATGGCGAGCACCTTGCTTTGCAGCGCTTCAGTGGCCAGACCGATTTGTTCGGCTAGCTCGTAGGCAGCCTGAAAGTAGCTGAGGGCAGATTGGGTCTCATTTTGGGCTTGGGCGAGTCGACCCTGCACAATGTGCAAGGTAACTTGCCCTGCTTGGGGCAGGTTTTGGGCAGAGGAAACTTTTTGGACGAGCTGTTGGGCTTCTGCCGCACGTCCCCGATCGATTAAAAACCGGCCGTACGCCAATAAAATTTTTGTGAGATGATTTATATTTTCGGAGTTGTCTGACAAAAATTGAAAAGCGTGATGAATGTTGAACTGCTCTTGTTCAATGCTTGCAAAACGGCCGTTTTCCTGTACCTCGCACAAAGCGGCGTAAAAGGATAAATAATTTGCGATATTGGCTTTGGGATTCCCTAACTTTTGAGCCACGTCGTGAACGGCTTGATGTAAGGAATACCGGTCGTTTCCGACCGGTTCAACCAAGCCGTGGTCGATAAGTAGATAAAAATCGGCCTCGACCGATCGAGACACCGCTAGGCCTGCCTCAATAGAGAAATGGTTTGGCTTGGCAGGGAACAGGGTGAGTGCGTTGAGGGTTTGTTGGGCCGAGTCGGCAAGCGCTGCTGTACTGATACCAATCACATCGGCAAGGGAAACGGCCGTTCTGCTGAGCGGTTCAGCTGCTGATGATCGCCACGCGTGATAAATTGAGAGGTTGACCCGATAAATTGGATTTTGAAGACGCTTTAATGCTTGCCGGAGTCGCTGATGCTGGCCGCCTTGGCCTTCAATGAGCAACTGTTTGCCGATGATCATGAGGGCTAACGGCAACCCTCCAGTCAGCTGGTGGATGTTGGCAGCTTGTTCTTGACTGAGGTGGGGAGCAAGCTGTGCCAATAGCTGTTCAGATTGGGCTGGGGCAAATTCGGAGATAGCAAGCGCATAAATGCCGCTAAACTGTAAAGCCACGTTTGGTTGACGTGTGGTGAGCAGGTGAACGGTATTGGGCCCACCTACAGCCAGCTGAAAAGCAACGGCCGTATCCCAAACATCATCGAAGGCAAACAACCAGCGCTGCCCTTGAACTTGTTTTGCAATGAACTGCTGGAGCTGTTTGTTTTCTTTGGCGTTTGTAATTTGAGAAGCTGGCACCCCAACCTGGTGTGCCATTTGGCTAAGCAGCGCCCGAATATTGGGTTGAATCCCCACACTTATCCACAGAATACCATCTGGAAATTGTTGGCGAACGGCCGTATGGTGCACCATCATCAGCGCCGTCGTCGTTTTGCCTACGCCGGGCAGACCATAAAGGGACAAGTTTTGACCATCAACCGCTTTGAACCAATCGCAAACAGTGAGCATGATGCCGGTTCGATTGATGAGCTGGTGAGGTGGCAAGTGCGGGAGTAGCGGTGCTGGACACACTGGCTCTGTCGTTAAAGGGGCAACGCGGGGTTGTTCCGTTTCTAGCTCCCAATGTTTGAATTGAGCCACAATTTGTTGAACCCCGTACCCTAATTCTCGATAGAAAGTGCGCGAAGAAATACTGAGCTCCATCATGATCCATTCAGGAATACGGCCGTGGCAATACCTTTGGTGAACAGCTAGATAAGGCCGCCAATCTCTCTCAGATGGAAGCGGGCCCCCTTCATTTGGTTTCAGATGGAGAATCGCTTCATGAAGAAGCTCTATAAGCGCCAGCCCATATCCAACATCAGATTCGGGATGACCAGATTGTTGGCATCGCTTGGCAACCATGCTCAAACGAGCCAGCGGGTGGCGGCCCAAATTGGGGACGTTATCCCATTGAGCTAGAAGCTGGCGGACGGTGGTTGGCGTAATGCGGTCAGGTTTAATCATGAAAAAACTGTCATTTTGCCAAACTCAAGATGGCAAAAATTTGGCAAAATTACCTATTTGCTCATTTTATCCTTTCCCTGTTATTGAAAATCAACAAAATCTGGTGCTGATCGAACTGACCCGACAGACCCAATGATGTGAAAACCACGAGGTATCTTAAAAAAATTCTGATGCTGGGTTTTTACCGACTGAATCTCACATCTCCAACCCGTTTTATTTCAAGGTGGTGTGTGAGATTGACAAAGGATTTAGGAAAGATCATGAACAAAACAACCTCTTTAACACTGGCCCTGCTCATCCCTTTACTTCTTGGGGCTGTGCTCCTTACATTACTCGATGTAACACAAACAAATGCTGCTCCACAGAACGTGATTGTTGTTGATACGTTGATAGATGAAAATGACGGAAGCTGCGCAGATGGTGATTGTTCGCTGCGAGATGCCATAGCCACCGCCCAAATCGAAGATACCATCAACTTTTCAGTAAATGGCACGATTGATATTGCCACCTTGGGTCAACTCACGATTAATAATCGACTGACCATTAATGGCGGCAACGCGATTACTATCACAGGCAATAATGCAACTCGTCTTTTCAAAATTACGGGGGGGGCAGTTACTTTCGATGGCCTGACTTTAACAAATGGCTTCCCAACAACAGCAGACTGCAGCACAGGTTCCCAAATTTGCGGGGGGGCTTTATCAATTGAGAGCGGAACCGCAGTTACAATTACGAATTCGCTTATACAGGATAACCAAGCAGACCGTGGAGGAGCAATTTATGCCTTTTTTAGTGCTGTTCATATCGACAACAGCACATTCCGAAATAATAGTTCTGATGATCTTGGCGGGGCAATTATGATGAACTTTTTTGGCGAAATCATCATTGCCGATAGCCTTTTCGATACGAATTCATCAGCTCAATCTGTTGGAGGCGCACTTTTTCTTGACGTTAACAGTGCCACAATTACGGATAGCACATTCACAAACAATCTCAGCGATCGAGGCGGGGCAATCTACGCTTCTTCTGGAAATATCACGATTCAAAATAGCACTATCTATGATAATTTCGCCCGCGAAACGGGAGGCGGTATTCAATTATCGACCGGCATGCATCTCCTTCAAAATGTGACTGTTTCAGACAATTTTGCGGAAGATGGTGGGGGTGGCATTTTAAATAGCGGGAATACAAAAATCATTAATAGTACGATTACGGAAAACCGCGCCCGAACAACTGGGGCAGGCATCATGAGCGCTTTTAGTAGCAACATTTTAACAACAATGACCAATACGTTGGTGGTTGATAATACGGTAGCAGTGGGTGGG
>JBCCFD010000123.1:0-17280 GCA_039029915.1 Chloroflexota bacterium | reverse complement strand
GTTGAGCCTGGAGATACGCCACCGCTTGCACCCTATGAAGGCCAAGATAGCTTGATTCAACATTCGTTGAATGTTTTCCAACAGATTGATCCCCAGCTAGCCCATTACTTTGGTACGATGGCTGACGAAGATTTATTGGACTTAGATACTCGGAGCGGGAAGGCTTTGGGCGGTTACTGTAGCCGCTTGGCAATGAGAAAACGGCCGTTTATTTTTATGAATGGCGTTGGCTTACATGATGACGTGCAAACGCTTTTGCATGAAGCTGGACATGCGTTTCATGAATTTGAATCCAACAGCTTACCTTACATCTGGCAAACTGAATCTCCAATGGAATTCAGTGAAGTGGCCTCTATGGCCATGGAGCTGTTGGCTGCGCCCTACCTCACTAAAGCGCAAGGCGGCTTCTATACTGAGAAAGAGCTAGCTCGGGCACGCATTGAGCATCTGGAGGGCATTATTACGTTTTTGCCGTATATGGCGGTTGTTGACGCCTTTCAGCATTGGGTTTATCTGAATCCATCAGAGGCTGGCCGCTCTAAAAATTGCGATAAAAAATGGACCGAACTTTGGCATCGTTTTATGGTAGGCATCGACTGGAGCGGATTTGATGCTGAACTAGAAACAGGCTGGCATCGTAAACTTCATATTTTCCAAGTCCCATTCTATTACATCGAGTACGGTATGGCTCAAATTGGTGCGCTGCAAGTATGGAAAAACAGCCTAACCGATCAGAATATGACCCTAAAGGCATACCGTCAAGCTCTAGCCTTAGGTGGTACTAAAAGTTTGCCTGAACTTTACCAAACAGCGGGCGCAGAATTTCGCTTTGATGTGCCAATGCTTCAATCTTTAGTCTCCTTAATTGAAAATACGCTTGATTCATTAACCCATGTCTAATAAATAAATGGTAAGTAGCCCTAACGAGTTGTTTCAGCATTTTGCAAAATTGTTGTAATATTAATGGGTGAGGTTATGGTCAACTAAAAAACCATAACGATTAGGGTATAACATGGAACCAAGCGTCGCCATGCGCGAATATCTAGCCGAAATATATCGTCTTCAAGAAGACAACCCTACTGTTAGCACAACAGCGCTTGCAGAGCGTCTAGATGTATCAGCCCCTGCTGTTCCCCGTATGCTTCGGCGTTTGCGCAACGCTGGCTATATTTCTCATGAGCCTTATCATGGCTTTTTCTTAACAGAGCTTGGCATTGAAGAGGCACTAAAAGAGCTGCGCCGACACCGAATTCTTGAAGTATTCCTTGTTGATGTCATGGAATTTACTTGGGAAGAGGCGCACGAGCATGCTGATGACTTAGGTAAAGGCCTGAATGATAACGTCGTTGCCCGAATGGCACTCATGACCAACAATCCCTCTCGCTGCCCACATGGTGAGCCAATTCCAGATGAAGATGGAATTTTGCCGGAAATTGAAGATGTTTGCATTATCAATTTGAGCGTTGGCGCAAAAGGGGAAGTCAGCCGCGTTCGCACTCATGATCCGGAGAAGCTCAAGTATTTTGCATCTCTAAAGCTTACACCGGGTATGGGTTTTGAGATTGTAGGGCGGGCGCCGTTTAATGGCCCGATGCGGCTTCGTATTGATCGGGATGAAATTGTTTTGGGAGCTGAGCTAACCAAATCACTTTGGGTGGCGACCGAAGTAAAAGCTTGATCCGTATTTCGCACCGTAAGTTCGCATAAGATTTTGATCAAGTAATACAGGCAGCAGTTTTCCGAATTATTTACATCACGTACCAGGCACTTCTGGAAAATTGCACTAGGGGAATAGCCGCCTTGTTTTAACTTCTGCCACTGCATCATCGCGATATCGATATAGTTTTGCAGGACGCCCTTCACCATCTTTCTTCTTCTGCCCCGTTTCCTCTAATATTTCAGCAGATAGTATTTTTCGACGGAAGTTACGCTTGTCTAAGCGCTCGCTGAGGATGATTTCGTATGACTTTTGAAGCTCGGTTAGGGTAAAGACATCGGGGAGTAGCTGGAAGCCAACGGCCGTATATTCCAATTTGTAGCGAAGGCGAGTTAATGCATAATCAACGATTTCGGCGTGATCAAAAGCAAGCTGGGGGAGATCAAAGACAGAAAACCAGCTAACTTCATTATCCTCTCGATTGATTTTAGGTTTAACGGCCGTAAATGGCACCAGGGCAAAGTAGGCAACTGTAATGACGCGGGTGCGGGGATCTCGCTGCGGCTCGCCAAATGTATAAAGCTGTTCGGTGTATACATCGGTAACGCCAGTTTTACTTGCCAAAGCTCGGTTCGCCGCGTCATCTAATGATTCATTGATGCTGACAAACGTGCCGGGGAGTGCCCAAAATTGAACAAACGGCCGTTCTGTTCGTTTCATTAGTAAGATGCGTAAATCATTTTCTACAAGTGAAAAGATTGCAACATCTACCGTAACAGACGGCCGTTCATAATCAGAAGGGTTATACGAAGCGGGAACATCAGTAGACATTTGTGATTGACTATAAGGAGGTTGTCTCCTTTCTTTCTACTCTGTATTGTCAGGTAAAATCAAATCAAAATTAACCGGTTCAGGGATTGCTAAGGCCCCTTGATCAATAATTTGAGGCAGACTAACGCTTGTTGTAACAAAGACAGTGTTGTCCGTTGGTGAACGCAAAGCTAAATCGATATCAACAGACTGTTCCCGTGCCCACTTATAAGCTAACGCATCTTGTAATGACATACTCACAATGATGACATTGGGCGTCTCTTCAAGCCGTGATGGAATGGGTGTTGGCGTTGGCAGTGGGTTTTCCGAACCGGCAGAATTCGCTGCCGCTTCCTGTGCATCTTGCTGCTGACGATCGAGGTCACGAGGGTCCTGGAAGCGACCGACGTATAGCACCTCAGACTGCTGAATGAAAAGCTGCGTTGACCGTTTTGGAATGGTGAAGAATGTGGCGTCAGTTTCTGGATTGCCATCATCAATCGCATCAGTATCTTGGGTTTTAGGAATGATAAGAGCGATTTGGTTCAGTTCAGAAATAAACTCTAAACGACCTTGCGTGACGGTGGGGAATAAGAACTCGCGTCCCTCAATTAAGGCCTGTTGGTTAATGATTGAGATATCATTTGGTAACGTCGTTCTAAATTCTGGGTCAATCTCAACGGTGCGAATCGTGACCAGCATATCGATTAAATAACCTGGGCGCATGGCTAATGCCACCCCAGAAACCTCATCAATCGGTACGGCAATAGCAACTTGGCCTGGCGGGATGTGAAGCCCTAAATCAGAGCCTAAGGCACCGACATCTGCAGGATCATTGGTCACCATTGGGTTCAGAAGCTCCTGTCCCCGCGCAATTTCAACGCGTGCAATACGGCCGTTTAACTGTGTTGTGTCAGTAAAAGTATAGCCACCAAGTAAGGCAATGTTTGTGATGGGGCGTTCTTCAACCCGCAAAAATTCACTGGTAATCATCGTGCCCACCGGAATCCGCAAACGGGAAACAACCACGTTTTGGAACTGGGGTTCAGCAGTTGGGGTTGGTGGGATTTGAGCAATGTTATCACCGTCCCCGTCACCATCGGCAATGCCATCATCACCGTTTGACACATTATCGGAAACAGAATTTCCGCCGCCGCCTAAGAGATTCCCTAGTCCGCCACCTTGGTTAGCGACAATAAGGACAACAGCGACTCCTATTAGTAAGGCGACAAGAATTCCTAAAATAAACGTTCTTGGACGCATCTGTTTCTACCTCGTTCTGGCATTAAGAGCCAGCTCAAATTTTACAATACGCATTCGGTCAAAACCTTTTTAACTGTCACCCGTTGAAGGCGGTGCTGATGTGGCTGTCGCTTCAGGGTTATCAGAGGATTCATCTGGTGTGTTGCCATCGCCTGGAACAATACCTTCTTCATCTGTCGGTTCTTCAAGCGTGTAATTGAAGTTCGGAGGTACTTCTATGTTAAATAACTCTAGAAGTAACCCTAAGTCTACATTATCGGCTGGTAGCAATTGATTGTCATTGCTACTGCGTAAGGCGAAGTCGATTTCGGCACCGACCTCAACCGCGTGTTTTAGCAGAAGCTGTTGCTGCGGTGCCAGCGCCACAACCAAAGTGCTTGGTGGTAATGGCGTAGACGTCGGTGCTTGCGCCGGACCTGGGGTTGGCGTTTCTTCTAAGCTTTCAGGATCTGGCGTCGGTGTTGGCAGTTGGTCAGCTAAACTACCTGGAATTGTATATTGACCAACTTGGATGATTTTTGCATTTTGAAGAACTAAAGCGATATGAATGGGTCGACCAATTGGATCTGATGGAGAAACGAGTGCTTGGTCACCGTTGGCCAATTCTTCAATACGACCAAACGGCTCAACAACGGTCAGTAGCCCATCAAAAATCTCATCGTTGGCTATGGCTTCATCAATATCATCTACACCAATTGCTGAACCATCTTCGAGATTGCTCCCGACGAAAAAGATAGCATCATTTTCTAAATAAGTTTGGAACTCTTCGTCGATGCGGTACAAGTCAAAGGAAATTAGAATGTCGACGAAGTCACCTTCATCGAGTGCAAAAGCGACGGCGGCGATTTCATCTTGAATCGGTACTCCCATCGCGATAAACCCTTGTGGAATAAGAGATGACGGACCAAATTCAGCGACTCCAACCGTTGTTGGATCGTCTACTAAGGCGTCAAATGTTAATGTTTCACCTTGGAAAATGTCGTTGCGAGCGAAGAAATTGATAGCATCTTCCATGTCTGTGATGACGTTGCCAGCCACCTCGGATTCTTTCCGTAAATCATAAGTCAAGATATCTTCACTCATGCGGTGGCCGCGAGGAACTGTTTGCAATGAGACAACGACTTGAACTAATGCTGGCGTTGCGGTGGGTGGGATTTCGTCAATGGGTTCGGCGATAACGGTACCTTCGCCTGGGGGATCTTGATTTTGCTGGGGTTGGTCTTGGCCATTTATGAAGGTTATGGCTATGATGCCAATAACAATGAGTAATGCTACTACGAATAATATAATTAGAACTGTTCGGTTCATATTTTTAGTTCTCGTTTGTTAGACCCATTTCTTCCTAATTGGAATGTATCGCGTTCCAGCTGGGCATGAAATTGGGTTTGAGGCTTTTGCCGTATTTGTTAAGCGATCTAAATAGAAGCCTAGAAAACATCAATCTATGGACGGGCAAATAAATAGTTAGGGGGTTAGGTGAACGGAAAAAACGACTTTGACGAACAATTGCCGTCTTGGAGGAAATGGAAGGTCTGACCCAAATGCATTCCTAAGATGTTTCCTGCCATTTACCTAGATACCAAAAGCTGTTAGATAAACGGAAAGGGGTTGTCTGAAATAGGTTTTTGTAAAAATTTCCGTTTCCTAGGCGAACAAAAGAAAATTTGCTGTTTTCATTTCAAAATCTTTTTTCGTTCACATAAACAATAAGCGATTTCCCAGATTGATTCTAACAATATGTAAACCTCTCAACGGCCGTATCTTATCATATGTCAAGTTGATTAGCAAGTAGACAACTTGACGTAACGAAAAATTTTAAGCTTAAGTGTTCCGAAGTTTCTAATTTGAAAATCGTGTTAGATAAAAGCTTCGGAACCTCGAGGAAACGAAGTTAAGAGCCGTTGTTTTATTCAAAGCAGGAACTTCGTTTCACTTAAGATCGCCGGAAGAATTTTTCGTTATGTCATGTCGTTTGTTGGGTAAGACATCGCGCCTCATTTAATTTTCTGGGAGGGGAGCATCAGAGATCAATCGCCACCAAGCTTGCCACGGTTGAACCCCTTCAATTGGGTCGCTGGCAGGTGTGGGGGCGGGCGTAGGTTGAGGGGTTGCCTCCAAAACAAGAGGGACTACCCGGCGCTCACCGGGGAGAATAAAGCCGCCTTCGTCCCGAGCATATGCGGTCACATAATCATCGCTTTGAACGTACTCCAAGGTGGCCTGAAGCTCTATTTGGCGGGTTGTTTCTATCGCAATCTCAGCGTCAAGAATTTCTTCATCGACACCAACGAGCTCGCCCGCCTGACTGCGCCGATTTAAATCAAGCCCAATAAAGAGCGCAACGACCACCCCAATTAGCGTAATAATCTGGGGCAGTGAGAGCAACGGCCGTTCACCAAACCAATTATTTTGCATAAGATGCCTCAATTTGATGATTCATGCGGGCAGTGTAGCGAGGAATAGGGTTCATGGCAAGCCTAAAAAACTCATCTTTTCATTAAAATATGTTAGAATCACGACGTATGAAGAGGATTGATTATCTTGTTGTGGGTCATGTTTGTCGTGACCTTGTCACCGATGGAAGCAGTACAGTTGGGGGGACAGTCTCGTATTCTGGGCTATTGGCCCATTCTTTGGGATATGAAACGGCCGTTTTAACCAGCACCGCCCCTGATTATGATATGAACGAAGCGCTTCCTGGCCTTAATGTACACAATGTGCTTGCTGAACACTCAACGACCTTCTCCAATATTTATACGAATGAGGGACGTACTCAAATCATTCACTGTGTGGCAAATCATTTAGGTAGTGAAAACGTTCCAGAAGATTGGTTTAATCCTCGAATACTACATTTGGGACCATTAGTCAATCGGGTTGATCCATATATGGCTGATAGTTTTCCGAACAGCATTATTGGCATGACGCCGCAGGGTTGGATGCGTCGCTGGCAGGAAGACGGCCGTGTTTACGCTAAGCATTGGGATTTGGCTGAAGTCATTTTGCCGAAGGCAACGGCCGTAATTATTAGCCAAGAAGATCTGCTTGATGACGAGATGCTGGTTCAGTTCCGCAAGTGGTCCAAACTGCTTGTGATGACGCGTGGTTGGGGGGGCTGTACCATCTTTCAAGGTGACGATATGTGCCACATTCCTGCTCCAGAAGTTGAAGAGATTGAACCGACAGGTGCCGGTGATATTTTTGCCACGGCTTTCCTATTACAGTATCTAGAGGCAGATGGGGATGCTTGCGAAGCTGGACGCTTTGCGAATCATGTTGCGTCACAATCCGTAACCCAGATTGGTTTGGATGCGAAATTGGCAAAAATAAAAGATAGTCTGGAAGAGAGTTAAGCTATGACAAAAATTTATGCCGTTGCGAATCAAAAGGGGGGCGTGGGTAAAACGACCACAGTGGTTAACTTGGCTGCCTTCATGGCTGGTAGCGGCCGTCGTGTACTCATTGTTGATATGGATTCCCAAGCCAATGCCACCTCTGCCTTAGGTTTCAATAAATATAATGTTGAAAAATCGACCTATGATGTGCTTCTGCAGGAAGGCCGCTTTGAAGATACGGCGTTGAAGCATGATGAGACGGGGATAGAGCTTATTCCAGCTCATCCTGAATTGGCGGGGGCTGAGGTTGAATTAGTGAACACGATTGGCCGCGAATATCGCTTGCGAGACTTTCTTAACGAAAATGCCTCCCATTTTGATTACATCTTAATCGATTGCCCGCCCAGCTTGAGTTTGTTAACGGTGAATGCGTTTGTTGCCTCAAAAGATGGCATCATTATCCCCGTTCAGTGTGAATATTTAGCGCTCGAAGGATTAACTCAGCTTACTCAAACGATTGACTTAGTGAAAAAATATTTGAATGAGGATTTAGACATTCGTGGCTTGGTTATGACGATGTATGATGGCCGTACAAACCTAAGCCGTCAGGTTGTTGAAGAGGTGCGCAAACATTTCCCCGGGCGCGTTTTCCGAACAATAGTCCCCCGCAACGTGCGTCTGAGTGAAGCGCCAAGCTTTGGTCAAACGATTAGCGTGTATGCGCCGAACTCCCCAGGTGGTGTGGCCTATAAAGTGCTGGCTGCTGAATTGCTTAAAGGGGATATGGCCAAACAGGGGGTAGCAGCATGAGTAAAAGACGCGGTTTAGGACGGGGCTTGGGAGCACTAATACCGACTGATGAGGAAACGGCCGCTGAGAATAAAGGGGCTGGTGTTCAGACAGTTGCTGTGACTGATATCCAACCCAATCCCCACCAGCCCCGTACGGTGATGGATGATACCAAGCTGATGGAACTATCCGCCTCCATTCGTGAGCATGGGCTAATCCAACCGCTTATTGTTACCAAAGAAGGCGACATATTTATTCTAATTGCCGGTGAGCGACGCTGGCGAGCCTCTCAGTTAGCTGGGCTAACGGAAGTGCCGGTCGTTATAAAGGAAGCGACGCCCCAAGAAATGCTGGAGCTGGCAATTATTGAGAACGTCCAGCGAGCTGATTTAAATCCGCTTGAAGAGGCGTACGCTTATCGTCAGCTGATGGATGATTTTGGCATGACTCAAGAAGAGGTGTCAAAGCGAATGGGCAAGGGGCGCTCAACGGTTGCCAACTTGGTTCGCCTCATCAATCTGCCTCAAAATATTCAGCAAGCGGTTGTGAATGATGAAATTAGCGGCGCCCACGCCCGAGCCTTGCTGCCGCTTCCCACACCAGAGGCCCAAACGGCAGCCATGAATCAAATTATCAAGCTAGGTTTAAGCGTCCGCCAAACGGAACGCTTGGTTACCAGCTTATTAGCCACTGAAAAGCCCGTTGCCAAACCTAAAGCCTCCTTACCACCAGAATTAGCGGATGTTGAACTGCAGTTTCGGGAGCGGCTTGGCACCCGCGTTCAGATCGAGAAGGTTGGTAATGGAGGACGAGTTGTCATTTACTACTATTCAAATGATGACCTGAACTCAGTTTATGATGTGATTGTTGGGGATGAAGGTCTTTAGTAATTAAAAACCCTTAGGGTCTGTCTGGAAAACGATGACACAAAATCAACTTGTCTCAGAAAAGCTTGCACAAGCAATCCAAATTTGCGAAGAATTTAATGTGGACATGTGGTTGGTCTTGGTGCGGGAAACCTCGATGATTTCCGATCCCATGCTGCCATTTATTGCGGATATCGATGTGACGTGGCTATCGGCGTTTATCGTTGAGCGAAACGGCCGTTTAACCGCAATCGTGGGTCACTTTGATGCCGAAAACGTGCCTGCTAATTACACAAACATCATCCCCTATCACCAAAGTATTTCAGAACCTCTGCTGCAATTTTTAAATGAAGCCAACCCCCAAACGATCGGCATCAACTACTCTGAAAATGATGTGTCTGCTGATGGATTGTCGCACGGGCTTTACCGAAAGCTGTGTGGCTTTCTAGACGGGTCGCCATTTGTTGATCGACTTGTTTCGGCCGAGAAAATGGTGGCTGCCCTGCGGGGTCGCAAAAGCCCAGCTGAAGTGGCGTTAATTCAACAGGCGATCAAAACGACTGAAGCCTTATTTGATGAGGTGGAAGCGTTTGCCAAACCGGGCATGACTCAGCGACAGATTGCGGCGTTTGTTCACGGCCGTATTGATGAGATGGGACTGGGCTACGCGTGGCCTAAACCATTTAACCCCATTGTCACTTGTGGCCCCCATTCTGCGATTGGACACGTCATTCCAGGTGATGTTGTTCTGGAAAAAGGTCATTTACTCCACCTTGATTTAGGGGTGAAGGAGGCCGGCTACTGCTCTGATCTCCAGCGGATGTGGTATGTGCTGGAAGATGGCGAAACGGCCGTTCCGGCTGATGTTGAGCGAGCTTTCCAAGTCGTGTACGGTGCGCTAAAAACAGGTGAGACCTATTTAAAACGGGGCACGCCTGGTTGGCAAGTCGACGAAGTGGCCCGTGAGTTTATTGTAGACAATGGCTTCCCTGAATATATGCACGCCTTTGGCCACCTGCTGGGGCGGGCTGCTCACGATGGGGCAACGGTGCTTGGCCCTCGCTGGGAGCGGTACGCCGGCATTTGTGATATGGAAGTGGAAGTAGGCAACGTATTTACACTCGAGCTTCACGTGGTGGTGCCCAATCGCGGCATCATGAGTTTGGAAGAAGACGTACTGGTTACAGATGAAGGTGTTGTTTACTTGAGTCATCCTCAGACAGCCATGCGATTAATCTAATAGTCAACCGTCTGCCAAATTTTATTAAAAAACCCGATCTCAACTCAAAAATTAGTTTTAGAAATTATATTTTTCATATAAGCTTGGGCGCTATGAAGAGGATTCTTTTGCGCGGTAGCGTGCTGGCAACGGCCGTATTTGCCCTGCTTTTTGTAATAGCAACCCCTTTTTGGGTTCAGGCGCAAACTGCTGAACCCACCCCCGAACCAAACCCTATTCCTTTTGTACATACGGTGGCCGAAGGGGAAAATATGACCTACATTTCCACCATTTATAATGTGACGGTTGAAGATTTGTTGGCAATTAATGGGTTGTCTCCCGAAGCGGTGCTGTTTGTGGGGCAAACGCTTATAGTGCCCGGCGGTGAGGGAGAAGCGATTGGCACATTGTACACCGTGCAAATTGGGGATACGCTTGATCACATTGCCGCTATCTTTAATACGGAACCAGCCGATATCTTACAGTCCAATGAAATTGTTAATCCCTACCAGCCGCTGTTTGCTGGTGACCAACTGGTTGTTGTCAGTCGCACTGGCTCCGCCCAACCACAAACGCTTTCAGGTAAACCTTATATTGTGTCGATAGGAGATACCTGGGCGACAATTGCGGCGTCCTTGGATATGTCTCCACGTGAGCTGGCGATCTTAAATGAACGGCCGTATCCGTCTTACCTCATTCCTGGTGACCGACTGCGCTTACCAGATGAACAAGAAAACTATCGCATCATGAGCGGAGAGTGGCTGGACGTGCAGCTTCGGCCGTTGCCGATCACCCAGGGAGATACCGTCACCATTTTTGTTGAAAACCTGCTTGACGGTCGCCCCTCAGGCCAATTCGGCGACCAGACATTGAGCTTCTTTCCGGTTGATAATGGCTATGTCGCCTTGGTTGGTATTGATCCGTTTGACGAGGTCGGCAACTACACGCTTCGGCTTTCAGGAAGCGGCAGTCGGCCGTGGAGACCGTTTGAGCAATCCGTCAATGTACAGGCCGGTAGTTTTCCTTTTCAGCCGATTGTGTTGGGGCCAGAATATGAACCGCTTTTGGCCCCTGAAGTGCGTCAAACTGAAGACGAGTTTTTGAGCACCATATTCATTAATTCAACTCCTGAGCCATTGTGGAGCGGACTGTTTTCAGCGCCCGTTACAAGTACGATTGTGACCGATGGGTACGGCAGTAGCCGTTCTTATAATGGTGGCCCGGTAAACGTGTTCCATTCGGGGGTTGATTTTGCGGGCACGATTGGCACCCCAATTTTGTGCCCAGCAGATGGTGTGGTGGTGTATAGTGATTTCTTAGAACTAAGGGGGTTTTCCATTATTGTGGATCATGGGGGTGGTATTATGACGGCGTATTATCATCTTTCGGAGATGTTTGTCACGGTAGGAGATTCGGTGACACAGGGGCAGCTTTTGGCCTCTGGTGGCTCAACGGGGCTGTCTACAGGCCCTCATTTGCACTGGGATTTGCGCGTGGGGGGAACGGCCGTTAACGGTCTCCAATGGTTGCAAACCGTTTATCCTTGATTTGACTAAAAAGAATTACCAACCGATGCTTTTAAACGGTTGGTTTTGTGAGTTTTGCTGGTCAAGAATATCTTTGATGTAAGGGATTGTATTTGTCGGCAGATTTTCTCGATCAAACCAATCGAGATGACTGCATTTATGTGGTTCACAGTTCTGCACAGTTCCCACCCATGTATCCGCTGAAAAGAAGAAGTCGATATAAACTTTTTGATTCCCGCTCTTTCGCTGCATCACATGAATAAATTGAATATCTTCCTCGGCAATATCGATGCCGATCTCTTCTTTTGTTTCACGTACAAGGGCGTGTAGGATGTTTTCTCCCGCTTCAACATGCCCAGCTGGAAGGCTGTAATTGCCATCTTCAAAACCGGTATTGTGTCGTTGCAAAAGCAGAACTTTTTTTTGCTGGGTTAGGATGAGGTAAACGGCCGTTAACATCTTACTATTTTATCAAAACAGGCAGTATTGCGGAAAACGGCCGTTTTTCGCAATACCGCTCTACTTTAGAAACTTACACAATATATTTGGCTGTGCTTATTAGTTAAGTGCAGCGATTTGGGCGGAGGCGCGTTCTAAGGCAGCCTTTTCATCAAACGCGGCACCGGAAGCATCAAAGAATGTGACATTTTTGATTCCTAAGAAGGCCAAGACAAATTTAATATAACTGGTTGTGAAGTCGGCTTCGCTGCCGATCGTTGTGCCACCAGAGGCTACGGCAACGTAAACCGGACGGTCTTCGAGTAAGCCAACTGGTCCTTGGTCGCTATATTGAAATGTTTCGCCAGCGCGGGCAATTAAGTCGATCCACGCTTTGAAGGCAGCTGGAACCCCAAAGTTATAAATTGGCATGCCGATAACAATGGCATCAGCCGCTTTTAGTTCAGCAACGAGCGTGTCTGACTCTGCAATCGCCGATTGTAGTTCAGATGAACGTTGATCGGCTGGTGTCCAAAACCCGCCAAGCGTCATGCCGTCAAGTAGTGAAACACCTTTGGCTAAATCACGTGTTGTGACGGTGGCATTTGGGTGCTTTGCCTGTAGTTTTTCAATGATTTGGCTTGTTAACTGCCGGGAGACAGATCCTTCATGACGGGCGCTTGCTTCAATATTTAATATGTTGGTCATGACTTTTCCTTCTTTCATGGTAGCGAGGCAAAGCAACATGGCGGTAGCTAAAATCATAGTTACTCATGTAGTTAATGGATCGCTCAATTTTTATTAAGTTGGGGGGAAACCCCATGCTCCTGTCACAAATTACACAACAGACGTTGTTTTAAGTGACAAGGAAAATTATGAGGCAAACATTGAGTGAGATCAAGTTAATGATTTGTGAGAAAATGGACTGTAGTCCGTTTAATACAGATGGATTTTTAGGCTTTTTCTGCGAATTTCTTGACAAAAAACGGAAAACTTGTTCGAGGTGAAACGATTAGGCATCCGATCATTATTAATTCGCTAGTTCCCATATTCTGATGACTTTCCCTTTTTCGCCACCCGTTGCTAGCAATGGTTTTTGTGGATGGAAGGCGACCTTACCCTTTGTGGTCTCCATCATTTTAACGGCCGTTTGCCAACTATCACAATCCCATAGACGAATGGTGTAGTCATACGATTTTGAGGCTAGGAAACGGCCGTTAGCGGCAAAAGATAAGGAGGTGATTTCGCCCGCATGTGCCTCTAATATTTGACTCAATTTAGGCGCATCATCGCGCGATCGCCCAAATAATTCTCGTTGCTGTTCAGGTAATTCCCAGACAAGAATCTCGGATGAGTGCCTTTGCACAGAAGCTAAATTCTGGCCATTAGGAGACACGGCCAACAAAGCGATAGCTTCTGTATGTTCTGACAGCGTGTGCAACAATTCACCCGCTTTATTCCAAATTCGTATCGTTTCATCTCGTGCGCCGGAAATGATATGGTTTCCATCCGGCGTGATATGCACACAGTTGACTTCCTTGAGATGCCCGTGCAGCTCGTTCAAACGTCGGGCTTTCTCTAAATCCCAAACTTGCACGCTATTGTCTTGACCCTTTGTAACCGCCCACGTGCCATCAGGCGAAACAGCCCCCGTCTGGATACCTTCTGGTAAATTTTTGAGCTCTAATTTGACTTTATCATTGGCTAAATTTTGAATGACCAAGCGCTGGTTTTTTAAGGAACCTGTGACGAGTAAGGCCTCGCTACTGTTTGGGAGCGGTGCTGCCACAACGATCTTATCCCGCTGCTTGGGCCTGTAGGACGTGGCTTCTTCTCCCGTTTGCGTATACCAAGTTTGCAGAGCGTTATTATAAGTTAACGAAAGCAATTGTTCTTCATCACTACGCCAGATGAGAGAACGAAGCCCGCTGTTATCTGGAAGGCGTAGCACCTGTTTTTGAATAAGGACTGCTGGCGGATTTTTCTCCTGATTCATTATCTCGGCGTTAATGATTTTGGTGGCCTCATTTTCCAAGGCAATACGTTCCGTACCCTCTCTTTTCTGCTTTTCATGGGGGCGTTCTTCGCGCTCATAGGGATCAAACTGCACAAACTGGGTTGGGTAAACTGATTTTAAAGCAATCAGCAATTCATTTAATTGCTGTCTTCGCTGCAGGTATTGTATTAGATCGAGTGCCTTCGTTTTTGTCGAAGATGGAGACAGTTCTTCACTAGAGTAGTTAGGAACATGTTCGTATAAGAGCGTTTTGAATGTTTCTGTGTCAAGCATGGCTGCTACAATGAGATTCAGTATGGCTTTGGTATCAGGATAGGTTGGTGGTTGATCGGCAACGAGCCCTTCGGCTATTTTCGCTTTTTCCCACGGTAATTCAGGATGTGTTTGCTTTGCGACCGAGACAAATGCCTCTAACTCACCTTTATCCATTAGAGTTTTGATCAGAGGAGGAACTGTGGGGCGACGCTTCATTTGGAGCGGCTCATACTTTTCCCCAAATTTACTGGCCAATTGAGATTGCTCATCCTTGTTAAAAAAGATTATTAAAAACTGGGCCAGCGTGTTGGGGTTGAGTTCGGTTTTTGAGGATATTGGAGCAGGGGGTGCTGTAGGAGGTGGGTTTTGCTTAGGTATGGGGGAGCTTTGGATAAGTGACGGCTGCTCTTGGTGGCAGTATTCAACCAGTTCATCAAAACGGCCGTGTCGGTACATGAACTTTACTATTTCTTGAGACTTGATCTTCAAATGACGGCCGGCCAACTCCTCAAAGTCTACCCCTAAATCTGCACAGAGGATACGGAGCTCTTCCCATGAGAAATGCTGGCTTAAAAATCTGGCTAATTCAATTTGATTCATTCGTAACCCTTAAACTAAAACTGTTGCGACTGCCTAAAGTGTTCCGAAGTTTCTAAATTGAAAACCGTGTTAGATAAACGCTTCGGAACCTCGAGGAAACGAAGATTATGGTCATCGTTTTATTCTAAGTAGGAACTTCGTTTCACCTAACCCTCGTTTCCTGACGCTAAGATCTTAGCAACCGTTCAGGGACATAATATGTTGCCGAATATTGTAATTTTTCACCAGACTGCATGAATTTTTGAAAGCAAGCCCAGTACCAATGTGGGTTGGTGTGCTCCATATCGTAATCGTCGTGAGTCTCAACGTCAAAAAAAAGTTCCATTTAGCCAAGGTTCAATCCCATAAATGCCTAAGCCATATTTTTCAACACGTGCCAAGACAATTTTAAATTCCTTTTCGGAAAAATACTTGATGATCTTTGCATCAAAGCCATCATTTAAATTGGTGAGTCCCACAATCATATACTTATCTAGAAAATCGTATTTTGTCATCTCTTTTGCCTCAAATTACTTGAAAATTTTGTTAAAAACATGGCACGTTATGTCTCAATGACCTTCATCTGCTCAGATGATGTAAACTTACACACAGAGTTCGTTGCCTCGTGTGTAAGACTCAGGTCAATTTGAACGTCACCTTTAATGGTTTTGCGACATTGCTGAACGGTTCCTCATAACATTGGCAATCGAATCATACAATGAGTATAATAACGACTTGCAAATCAGTATGAAACCTCAGACGATAATACCCCAAATGAGAGGTGTAGCTCAGTGATTCAACCTCGGACACAAACTGCTCAATACTGGGAAGAAGAATTTGCCCTGGAGCAAGCTGATATTGATCAGCTATATAACCACTTGCTTGAAGTGGAAAAACCACAAACGATTGCTCAAATGACTCGCGTGGTGATAGAACACCGCGTCAACGCTGAATTAAAGCAAGTTGAACGACTGATGGCGGGTCGGACAATCTATCAGCCTGCCGGTAGCTTTGACGTTGGTGCCAAGCTTGTTTTTCCAATTATGGAATACGCGCACGGTGACGTAACTGGCAAACGAAAGGGCTTTAACCCCCAAGTTGGTCAATTTGAAGTGATTCAGGTTGACATGGACGGTGAAACAAAAGAGTTTGCTTCTAGTTTAGAGACAGAGCATGCTCTAAACCAAAGTGATGAAAATGATAGCGAACTACCAGATGAACTGGCCGGTATCGATGTCAATAACTTAGTTGCTGTTTATGGTGATAAGGTTGGCATCTCAGTAGCTGATTCTTTGGCAGGACATGAAGAGTTCTTGCGACTTGGCTCAAATTGGTTTGTCAAATCTTTGATGGCTGAGGTTAACATTGGCCACTTGCACTTGGCTGAAGCCGTTTTAGAAATGTCAGGCGGTGGGCCACTGCCAACGGCCGAAATTACACCCCATTTAGATATGGATGCTGGGCTTGACGCTTCGGTTTTGGAGTTTTCACTGAATTATAGCCTGTTGAATGATACTCGGTTTGACGAAGTGGCACCTAAGGGTGAGGTGGCATGGTATTTGCACCGCATGGAACCCGAGGCGGTTAAAAAGACGCCCGAACGACTCCAATATTCACCAATTCCGCACGATCGAGCTTTACTGAGTCCCCAACTTTTGCTTTTGGAGCGTGAGTTGGATGATGAATGGTCGGATGTGGCAGTTCCGGATTTGGCACAAGCTGTCGTGTTTACGCTAACCTTCCCGCACCGCTGGGCGGGCACACTTCCGTTGAGCGCTAGAATACGGCCGTTGTTTCCCATTGGCCAATCCCCCCGTCAGCAGATTACGTTTATTGATGAAAATAGTAACGAAAAGATTGAAGGCTGGATTGTCAAAGAGGGCCGTTATATTTACGGTCTTAGCGATTGGTATGAACAGTACAAAATTCCAATTGGTGGCTTTGTTCATTTGAAGCCTGGCCCCAAGCCAAACGTCATTATCATTGGTCACGACAAGCGTCGCTCGCAGCGTGAGTACGTGCGCCTGGCAACGGCCGTTGATAATCGCATTCAGTTTGAACTTCGCAAGAGAGGCATTGAGTGTGGTTTTGATGATTTGCTTATCGTCGGTACAGATGTGACGGCCGCCATTGATGCTTTATTCCGACGGTCAGAGTCACAGCAGCGAAATATTGCTTCGCTTTTGGCCGAAATTTTTGGTCCATTGGCATCCTTAACCCCTCAAAATGCTGTGCATGCCAAAACCTTGTATAGTGCGATTAACATGCTGCGCCGCGTGCCCCCCGGGCCACTATTTGCGGAGCTGGTTCGTCATCCAGCCTTTACGCCAGTTGGAGACCATTATTGGCAGTTTGATCGTGTTCGCTGGCGGGAGAGTAATTAAGAAATATTATGTCTAGTAATCCGCGTCCCAAGCTCAAAAACATTACCCCAATCAAAAGAGCCACTGCTGACACGCTCTTTTACATTGACTACGACTGGTGGGAAAAATCTGACCTCGATCTAAAAACCTACATTTTTAATCGTCT
>JBCCFD010000122.1:0-17288 GCA_039029915.1 Chloroflexota bacterium | reverse complement strand
GGAAAAATCAAGAACATCTACCAAGCTTTGATGTGGCGTGGGCAGATACCGACAATGAAGGGGATATTGACCTCGTTATTGCCAAAGGAACCAGCATTATAAATGGCGAGGTTTCTCTCCCTGTGGTTAATCATGTGTATGAAAATGACCTTGTTCCGGCCAACTCCAATCAGCTAAACGCCGCGCCTGCCACCATTGCCATCCGAGAGTTTTCAACCGCTGGGACAACCTTGCCGCTCCTAGACACTCAGTCGGTGGTGATTGAAAACGGCCGTTTAGACATCGAATACACCTTAACGCACCCTGAAGATAAGCCGTTTGCTACCGTTCGCGGATTTTACTCGCTTGATGGGGGGCACACCTTTAGACCAGCGGAACCTGTTTCCGGTACAGAAACGGCTAACCTAGCGTCTGTGTTTGGTCAGAATCGACACGCTTTTAGTTGGGATGTTTACAAAAGTGGTTTCTTTGGTTTAAGCAGCCAGGTTGTATTCCGGCTTGAGGCGTACGAGGTTGCCTCACCAGAGACCGCTCAAGCTGTAGGCACTTATCTATATGAAAATCAGCTGGGGCAAGGATCTCAGCGCGGTCAGGTGGCTGTCAATAGCTTTCCGCTTCGCGTCCGCGGCAACCAGCTGCAGGTGATGTTTGCCTGTGATCAAAATGTGATGGCAATACGGCCGTGTCCTGAAGATGTTTCTGGTGGGGAGACGGTGCCGTTGGAAAATGCGGCCGTGTATGGTTTGCCAGCCAATAATGTTGTTGGCGGGCAGATTTTGCAGAGCCTTAGTGGGCAGGTTTTTGGGACTGATGGTCAAGGGTTTTTGCAGGGGCGCACGATTCTTTCCGAAGGGGATCAGCTTATCGCATTGTGGCCTGTGCCCACAGAAACCCTGCAGATTACATTTACCAATCGGGCGCGGCTTTTTTATATGAGCGGCCAGCCAAATGAAACGAGCCTTTCCAATACCAAAGTGGGTGAATTGAGTGGGGTGCAATCGATCACAATTAGCAATACCAACCCGCTGGTTCTTTTCGATCTCATCGTTTCCATTGAGTGGGATGCTAGTCAAGATGCTGTCTTTATGGCAGAGTTAGACAACGCCTTCAAACGGGCCTCTGACATTTTATTTGACGTCACCAATGGTCAAGTGGCGCTGGGGAATGTTTTTGTGTTCCATTCAAAAACGTACTGGAACATTGCTGATATTGTCATCGTGGCGAATAATGATTTACGGCCGTCTGCTGCTATCGGTGGTGTCGTAACCACACCGATTGATGAGATTGTTTTAGACCCTCGTACGGATGATCCAAACGACACAAAAATCATTGAAGACGCCTACCTGCCTGGGCAAATTCGGATGGGGCCAAATTGGGACCCATTTGGGCAAAGCCAAGCGGAGCTTACTGAGGATTGGTACCGCGCCTTAGCTCATGAACTTGCCCATTACTTTTTCTTTCTGCCAGATGATTATTTAGGACTTGAAAATGGCATTCTGCGCCGGATCGACTGCCAAGGCAGTTTTATGACTTCCACCCGCGATCCTGCTTATAGTGAGTTTTTGAATGAAGAGCTGTGGGAAGGTGATTGTTTAAACACCATTGCCGAGCAAACGACCGATCGGAACAATTGGGAGACCATCGAACATTTCTACCCCTTCTTCAATATCCCAACAGACGATGAAATGCTCTTAGATGGGCCGAACTTGCTTCCAATAGACGTAACCAGTCTAATTTCATTTGGTTTAGATTATGGTGCTGACCGTCAACGATTACCAAACCGCATTTTTGAGATAAAAGATGAGGATGGAGATCGGATTCGAGTCCCTAATGCCTCTGTGTACATGATTCAGACTCAGGGGACGATAACGGAAACAGATGATATTTACGTCAATATGGGGACGACCGGCCCGGGAGGAGATCGCGTCCAGGTACGTGGTGCATTTGAGGGCGATTGGCTTTGCATTGCTGATCAGAGCCAAACTCCAGCTTTGCACGGCTGTGAAAAATTAGACAACGCGGATGTATCGATCGCGCTTTCTCAACAGATGAATGCGGACTGGAATCCTCAGGTTGAGGCAATGGCCGTGACTTCCAATTCAAATGAATTTGCTCAATTGCTCAATATTACCGTTACTCAGCAGCTAAATGCTGGAGAAAAGATGTTCATCCAAGTGTATCCTGCTAATTACAATTCTTTTTCTGCGAATTGGGATCTTTCACCGATTTTTGAGATTGAAGAGGCTGGAGAAATTCACACGGTTTCAGTTCCAATGCGTTTCCCAGACTATAATATTGATGTTCGCGTTTGGAAAGAAAATACTGATAATAGTACGCTATTCAATTTTTTAATTAAACCAATCTGGAAGATCGAAGAATTTGATCTTCCTCAATCGATTACAGTGCCCATAACTTCAAACTACTATTATATCCTTCTAGGCGGTCCTGGAAACTTACCATTGGGAGGCCCCGGAAACTTGCCGCTAGGCGGTCCTGGAAACTTGCCATTAGGGGGCCCTGGTAATCTGCCGCTAGGAGGCCCCGGTAATCTGCCATTAGGTGGTCCTGGAAACTTGCCGTTAGGAGGTCCAGGCAATCTACCGCTTGGCGGTCCTGGAAATTTGCCGCTAGGAGGCCCCGGTAATCTGCCATTAGGTGGTCCCGGAAACTTGCCGCTAGGCGGTCCTGGCAATCTACCGCTAGGCGGTCCTGGTAATCTACCGCTAGGCGGTCCCGGAAACTTGCCATTAGGAGGTCCTGGAAACTTGCCGTTAGGAGGTCCAGGCAATCTACCGCTTGGCGGTCCTGGAAACCTCCCGTTAGGAGGCCCCGGAAACTTGCCATTGGGGGGAGCAAATGAACGTTCATTCAATGCCCCAATATTATCTGCGGATGCTCAATTAACGATTTATAATAATGTTGGCTTCTTTGAAGATAATGGCGTGAATTCGCTTCAGCTCATCCCAACTGTAACGAATTTACCCCCATGGTTTGTTCAAGTGGGTCAAGCATATCGTGTCGAATTTGATCAGAATTTAAAGGATGATCGCTCAATTGCCTTTTTCTATTTGCAACGAGATGTGCCTGATGGCTTTGAAGGTACTTTGCAGATAGCCTTCCTCAAAGATGATTCATCAAATTGGGAATTGCTCGAAACAGAACAATTTGTGGAGAATTTGGTTGTTTCACAAGTGGAGGTTGATTCAGATTCAGGCTCTGCATTGAATGGGGTGTATACGGTTGTCTCAACGATTGCCTTACCGAAGGTTCAAAATGGGTGGAACTTGTTTGCATATCCCATACCTGTTTCGAGAGCGATAACAGACGGTTTAGGTTCATTGCTTTCGTATACTTCGATGGTAGTAGCTAGTGATGGGAGTGAACAGTTTTCCCAAACTGCCCCAACGTCAGCAGAGGCTACATTAATACCATTTGTGGATGTCAATATTAGATTAGGGCCTGATATTAATAGCGAGGCTATCTCATTTCTTTACGCTGAAGAATCTGCATCGATAGTGATGTATGAACCGTCAGCTAATTGGCAACAAATTATTTGCCCTCCTCGCTCTAGTAGTACGATGCCATGCTGGGTGACTGGGCGCCCTCAATATGTGGAGATTGAGGCAAACATGGCTGTTGAAGCTGCGGACCAATTTGAGTTTGGACACGTTTATTGGATATTGATTGATGGGTTGGCGGAAGGTGCAACAATCACGCCATATTTAGCGCCACCCACATTAGGGGTCGATGGGGAGTTGCGATAGACGATGGATTTGCCAAGTTATTGGTTCGCTAATTCATTGGCCTGTTTCCAGTGGGCTATTATTTTTTTGTGGTGGGGAATTTGACTGAGATAAATTTCCTTTGTTTTAGGCTCTGTGATACTTTTACTTCGACGAATAAGCGAGTTGTAAGCAGATGATAGTAGCCAATTGGCTTCATCTTCAAAGCCTAAACCAATAGAAACTTCATAGGCGGTTAAATAGACGAGATGAGGGAATTCAATTCCATCTACTCCAAATTCATCTAACCATACTATAATTTCATTAAGAGCTTGCTTTGCAATATCAAATTGATTGAGCTTCAGAAGCGTGAATGAAAAGGCAGCAAGAGAATCAATTTTTAAGGTTTTACTTTCCAGTTGCTCTCTGATTTTTACTGCCTCGCCTAAAACTTTGTGAGCATCTTGATATTTGCCTAGTGAATTTAAGCAATACCCATAATGGGTTAAAACATAGCCCAACATATCTAATTGTTGAATCTTTCGATTGATATCGATGGACTCAACAAAATGTTTTTCAGCTAATACATACTCCTCTAGTAGACAGGATATAAATCCTAAAGAGTCTAAAGCAGAGCCTAATCCAGCTTGGTCGCCAATTTCTATATATAAGTTTATTGCTTGCTGTAGGTAAGATTTGGCCTGTCTATAGCCGCCGATTTCTAGTAATGTGTTGCCACTGGCCATTAAGGTTCTTGCTTCAGCATATCGCCAGCCGAATTCTTTACTTAAGGAAAGCACCTTTTCATTATTTTCGAGGGCCAGCAAGAATTGTCTAGTATTATTAAAAATTATACCTTTCAGAAGTTGACATCTAATTCCCCCTGAGATTTCATTTTCAGAATCGTACAATGTATTGGCGAGTTCAAGAAACCTTAACGCAAGATCATATTTTGTGTCAAAAAAGTGAACAACACTCAGATCATAGAGAGTTTGTGCCTCATCAATCGCACTTTTCATTGCTCTTGAAAGTTTTAGTGAAGTCTCGAGATAGGGCAGGGCGTTTTGATATTTTCCCTGCTGCCAATAGGCGCGACCCCAGCGGTGGTAAGCACGCGCTTCAGCGAGTTTGTCTTGCGCAGAAACGGCCGTTTCTGCAGAACGCTGCGCTGCGCTGAGCGCTTGTTCATACTGATTGGTCACCAAGGCGTAGGCAGCGTGAAGCAAGCTGACCTGTGATGCTTTGGATAAGTCAGTTGAGTTTTCCATAAGCAGAGTTAATTCACTGAGTACCGATTCTTGCTCTTCGCGTCGTCCCATCCAATTGAGGACTGCTTCCTTGCCCGAAAGCAATCGATATTTGCGCTCAAAATCTGATGTTTTTGTTAAGGATAAGGCGCGATTGTATTGATCGAGCGCCTCTTCATTTTGATAGCTTTCGCGGGCTTGGTCAGCGGCCCGTTCATAATAATCTATCGCTTTGACTTTGATAGCGGCTCGGTCGTAATGGTGCGCTATTTCGCTGTAGTGGGGGGCTAAATCAGATTCATATACCGATTCAAAAGCGATGGCAGCCTTTTTATGAAGCATTTTCAGCCTTGAATGGACCTGCATTTCGTAAGCCGCATCTCGCAGAAGCATATGCCGGAAAAGATAACGGATTTGAGTGAGCAATACCCAAATTGATTCTTCAGTGCCTTGGTCAAGCGTTTGGGTAATCGGAATATGAGCACTCAGCATCTCTTTTAATACAGGTTTGTCAAACTCGCGACCCAGCACGGAGGCATTCTGAATGGCCTCTTTGACGTTAGATGGTAGCCGATCTAATCGAGCGGTTAAAACAGAGCGCACATCGGTAGGCAGTAAACTGCCTGCTTGCAGCATGGCTAACTGGTCTTCTGAATCCATACCGAATTCATTTTCTTTGAGATAAAGAATCATTTGCTCAACAAAGAAGGGATTTCCTGCAGTTCTTTCCATAATCCAGTCTAAAAAACGGCCGTTTGGTTCGGCCCCAATTTTTTCAATGACCAGCTTGTTTGTTGAGGGTTTCTCTAAATTGCCTAATTGAATGTGCGTAACGGATGTTCCCTTTTCGAGATGCTCTTCCAAAAATGGTTCTCGGGTTGTTAAGACAATCGCAATGGGGAAATGCTCGATGTTTCTCGTTAGTCGCTGTAAAAATTTGAGCGAATCTTCATCAATCCACTGAGTATCTTCAAGCTGAATAATGATCGGCTGGTTCGATGCCTCTGTTTTGATAAGCGTCTTGATGGCGTTTAAGATGTTTTCAAATCGCAGTTGAGGCTCCAATTGTTCGTATAGAGATTCTGGCCAGTGAAGCCCCAAAACCGCCCCTAAAAATGATTGCGTGCGAGCAATTTCATTTTTTGCATCAGCAGTTGGCATTTGCTCAACGATCTGGTTTAGCTTGAGGTCAAATTGTTCTCGATTTCTTGTTTCGCTTTGGGTTGATGATTGATTAAAATGATCGCGCAGCCAATAGCGGAAAGGATTAAGCGATTGACGAATAATCTCATCAGTTTGACAGAGAAAAACGTTGGCTTTGTTGAAGATTTGGTTTTGGATGAAGTAGTCATGAATTAAACGGCTTTTACCAATGCCTGCTTCCCCGGTTATGATAGCTGTTCCTGCAAAACGGCCGTTAAAAATTGGCGCTAGAAAGGAATCCAAGATGGCTAATTCATGATCACGTCCAATCAGGTTGCCTTGGTAAAAGGGGGTCTGAGCAATTTGCTGCCGCCCCAAGAATTGATGTACATATTGCGGTTCAGTAAACCCTTTAAATGCTTGTTGCCCCAAATGCTTATAGCTGAATAGATTGCCAGACCGTTCAGCGATGTTTTCGTCTACCCAAATTTCTCCCCATTTGGCGGATGTCATGAATCGAGCAGCAAGATTAACGCCACGACCGTAGCAGGTGTACTCTTCATGCAGAAGGGAGCCAATAAACCCCGCATGGGCAATCCGATAGGTAATCCCAATTCGCATCGTCAGATCCGTTTGATGCTGCAGCTCCTGTACAAAGTATAAAACACGAGAAATGTCATTTTCATAACTTGTAGGTGCCCCCCAAAAAAAGAGTAAATGACACCCTTTGTCCCCAAAATCTATCCGATTGAGAAGTCCGCCATATAAATCTTGGAGTGCAAAGACGGTTTCCATAAAATTCGATAGCTTATCGGGGGGCGGTGACCCTTTGAGATTGATAAATAGATTGATAATTTGTCTAAACTCACCGCTAATTGACTGGGTGACGAGCTGTTCGGGGAAAAAGCGTCCAATGAGTTCAGGTGCCTGATCGGGTGATGGACTTTCGTTTTGAAGTGGGAGAGGTCTGTTCACGGCCGTTATCAGATAGTAAGGATCACGTTCATCAATCTCAATTTGACCGGTCAATTGCTCAAGAAAAAGGTGGTCACATAATATTTCTTTACGATTGGCGTAATGCTCTGCGTCACTGCATGATTGAATCGCTTCCCCTTTGTAATAAAAGGTGGCTCGCTGTTGATTGTTGGCTTGTAAGATACCCCACTCAATTTCTCCAAAAGCTAAACCGACCTTGGCCCCAATTTGGAAAGAGCCATATTCAGTATGGTATTCATCGTTGCTGGCAAGATGGGTTTGGATCTCCCAGGCGGCGGCTAGGGCGTTAAGCGAGCTGGTTGAGTCATTTTGATGAGGTGTGGGAAAAACGGCCGTAAATGCGTCCCCTGCAAACCCCACAATGTAGCCTTGATGTCCGTAAACGGAAGCCACTAATGGCTCAAAAAGGGTGCGCATCAAGAGGGCCATAATTTCAGAGCCGTGCTGACCGTGCCTCATGAGCGTGTCCATGATTGTTGAAAAACCAGAGACATCGAGAAACATAGCGGCACCATAGAAACGGCCGTTGTTCACATCAGCAACTAAATGCTCAAGAATGAAGTCTGGTGCTAGTCGATGTTTCATGCTATGTCCAATCAGCTTCGGTATGATGGGTATGGTATTACAAGGTAAGAGGAAAAACGAATAAGATTAATTACTTTGTTACCAAAAGTTTTTAAGGCCGCTTCCTTGAAGAAAGTGATAAGTGGAGAACAAAAAGTATCTTGAAATAAAACAGCTTCGTAAAAGTTTTGTTCTCCTGTAAGTAATTTTCATTAACCAATTTATATTCAAGATATTTGTTGAAAATTACTTAAAAAGAAAGAGATAATTTCTTATGTTACGAAGTTTTAATCTGGTAGAGCGGCTTATTTCAGCGGGAGTATCACGCTGCATAGCGGAACCAGTAAATCAATGTCAATGAAACGCTGATGACACGGATTACGCTGATTGTATTAACCTGACGTGACACCTGATACTTGACACTATTTACACAGGGGTCGTGACGATAGTACACAATTATGAGAAACGCTCAATTCCTTCTTCCAAGGAGATAGGCTGTTTGGAGGAGGCCCCTTTTTGTTTCAAAGTATCTATGACTGCGGCCGCTTTTTGCTTTGTCGCTAAAGTTGAGGCTGGATGATATAAGATCATTTCAGTGAGATCGTATAGATCAGCGGCTCCATTTTCAATTTCTATTGTCGCTAACCCAAATAAAGCCCCGATCAGATTTGGTTTTGAGTCTGCTTCACTTGCATATTTGAGTGCAGTTTGGAAATAATGTTTGGCAGTTGATTGTTTGCCCTGTTGGTGAGTAACATGCCCTAAGCGAGTAAAGCTACTGGCAATACCAGTCTGGCTGTTGATCTTTTGAAAAAAGGAGATTGATGATTTGTAATTCTCTTCGGCCTTATCCAAATCACCAGAAGCTTGAAATGCATCACCTAGATAGTTTAAACAAATAGCTTGCCCACGAATGTCATCTAGCTTCTGGCGAATAAGTAAGCTTTCTTGATATTGGGTTTGGGCGCTGTCATAATCCCCAGCTGAAAAAGAAGCCCGCCCTAAATTAACGAGAGAAAATCCCATACTCCACTGGTTACCAAGTGCACGTTCAAGAGCTAAACTAGACTCACCGTGTTCCCGAGCTTTCTCAAAGTTGCCTTCGGCATAAGCGGTCTGACTTAAAATATTATTGTTGATGGCTTGATAATAACTGTTTTGAACGCCTTCACTCTTCTTGAGTCCTTGTTTTGCCATTTTTTTAGCGTCATCGAGGTCCCCCATAATCTGATAAGCGGCCGCTAAATAACTAATTGAGTAAAGGTCAATATCTGAATCTTCTGGGGCCTTCAACGCATCGATACTAGCTTGAAGTTGTTTTACACCTTCATTTTGTTGCCCCAGCAGAAACTCTAGCCAACCTTTGCGGGCTTGGATGAGTGCCACCGTTTTGGCCATCATGGGTACTGTATTCGAACCGAGCATCATGTTTTTGATGCTGCCTTTGAAAAGAGAAGCTCCCTCCGACAGGCGGCTTTTCATGTAAAAGAACAGAGTTAGCGGGTCAAGTGCCTGCTCTAATAAAGGCAAAAGACGCCTGTTTATACCAATCTCCCATGCTAGCCGAATATTTTCAATCTCCTGGCTAATCAACGATAGCGCTTCAATTTGGGTCTCGCTAATGAGCCGTTTGTATTGTTGCGCAAGCAGCGTGAGAAAATACTGGGAATGAGCGATGGCGATATCATCTGTTGGGGTGGCGCTTTGCAAAAGGGTAGCATTTTGACTGGATTCATTAAGTTCCCGGCGCTTTAAATCACAAAATTGGCGCAACAACTCTTGAATTTGGAATCGCCCTTGTTTAGCGTGGGTCATTGTGCGGGTTAAAAGAGATTTATCAATTAAGGAAGAGATTATCTGAATGGAGGCACCAGCGATTTGTTGGGCAGCCATGCGATCAAACCCGCCTTGGAAAATTGATAGATTAACGATAGCTTTTTGTTCTGCAGGCTTAAGTAAATGCCAAGAGCTTTCAAACACGGCTCGAATACTTTGGTGCCTGTCAGGTAGATGATGCATTGTTGATGATAAAGCATCTTGATTGGTTTGAATTTCCTGTAAGATTTCACGACCGGTCATCAGCGTCGTTAAGGGGGCAGCTAGTTCAATTGCCAGCGGCATTCCGTGGAGGCGTTGGCAGATTTCTATCACATTTTCTATAGTGCAAGCTGGATTGTCTTTAAGCGTGAAAGTAGAATCGTTTTGTTTGGCGCGTTCGATGAAAAGCTGAATGGCTCCATAGTTTTTAATGGTCTCAACATCGTCTGGGGTTAGTGGATAGGGTAAGCCCTGAATAGGATGCACCCATTCCATCATTAATTTTAGACGCTCTCGTGATGTTGTAATGATTTTGATTTGAGTTGTGTGTTGAATGATGCTGTTGATGAACTGACGGACATCATTAATGATATGTTCAAGGTTGTCCAAAATGAGGAGGAGAGACCGATCTTTTAGAAAAGAGATAAGCTGCTGTTCGAAGGGACTGGTGTTGTCAAATGAAAACCCTAGACTTTCAGCAACGGCCGTTAATATAGCACTATCAACAGCCGTCTTTGCATCCTTGCCACTAATACCCGCCAGCGGCACAAAAAAAGTGCCGTGCATAAATTGCCCAAAGTTTGTTTCAATAGTATGCCAGCCAACTTCCGTAGCCAAGCGTGTTTTTCCAATCCCGCCGTGTCCCACTAAGGTAATAAGGCGCGTTTCGGGGTTGATTAACTGCTCAAAGATAGCCGCTAAATCATCTTCACGACCATATAAAGTATGGTGACGCGGCAGCAAATTAGACGGCCGTTTTTCAGCCATCAAAATAATCTGCTGGCGCAGCTGTTCGCTTTCAAAGGAAGGTTCAACCCCCAGCTCTTCAAAGAGACGCTTGCTAAACTGTTCGTACTTTTTTAAAGCAACATTTCGTTTACCCTGATAGGCTAATAGGCGTAAATATTGTCGCTGCGCCCCTTCGTCCCAAGGTTCAATTTCTAGCAATCGCTCTGCATACCGTTGAGCTGATTTAAAATCTCCCCGCTTCTCATAATAGTCTGTAACTGTTTGGGCGGCTGAAATAGCAAGCTGTTGAAAACGCTCTCGATAAACTAGAATCCAATCTTCAAACTCAATACTATCTTCTAAAAAGAACCCATCAAGAAAAGGGCCTCGATAAAGGCTGATAGCAGACTCTAAACGTGTAATGGAGTCTTTATGTGCAGGGGTTTCAAACCCCTGCAGTAATGCGTTGAACTGCCGTACATCGAAGATAGTTCGACTAGCTGAATTAAATTGGGTTGTTTCACGGCTAGTTAAGAGGAATGGCGGATTGGCTTGATTGTCCCCAATCGCTTTTCTCAAACGAGTTAAGGTTTGGCGAAGATTGGTTCTAGCAGACTCATCAGGTAAATCAGGAAATAAGAGGCCCACTAATGTCTCTCGACGGTGCGCAATTTGGGCTTCCATGGCGAGATATATGAGCAGGGCTTCTATTTTTTTTGCCCGAGATTCAGGCATTGGGTTGTCATCAATAATTGCTTGAAATGGCCCAAGAAATGATAAGGTTAACTGCATAATTTAATTTTATCTGAACTCATAATCAACGCCACATGCTATATGGGTCATTGAACTTGAAAGGGTGCAATTAATTTTTGTGTAACGCCGGAATAAATGTAAAGGTGGGACGGTTGGCAAGTGATGCGGGGCGTTCAAGCATTCTTGGCCCAATCGTCTCGCCCCCCGACTGGGCTGCTTAGGGGTGAGATGGCACGGTTGCGCACCGCTTCATCTATTCAAGATGGTCACCGTGCCATCCCACCCTTACGGACGAGCACCTTTTCTCCCCTTACACAACTTTTTATCGCACCCACTTGAAAAATAAACCTTTACTTGAAGATGATTTTGTTTTATAGTATTGCGGTAATGCAGTGTTCTTGAGGAGAGCCTCATTTGCGACCTTTAGTCTTCAATGATTAAAGCTAAATAGAAAAGGAAAACGAGATTTTGCCCGATGCTCATCGGGCATTTTCTGTTTTGGCCCATTACACCCCAGATATGGCCCCAATGATCGATCGCCCTAGGATAAGTTGAATACCGGTTAATAGAAGAAAAAGATAAATGACGCTGTTAAACACAGTTTGATCAACTCTTTTGTTCATCCATACGCCCAAGCGTACGCCAATAAAAGCGGCCGGAATCAAAAAGACCATTGCGATTAAATTACCAGATTGGATCAAGCCTAAGAGACTATATGGTATTAATTTAAGGACGTTGATGATGAAAAAGAAGAGAGTGGTTGTTCCTACAAAAATATTTCGAGGTAGATTTTGTGGCAATACGTAAACTGAATATGGCGGTCCGCCGACGTGAGCCAGCGTTGAAATAAACCCTGTTATAATGCCTAAACTAATCCCAGTCGCGTCGGCTGGCTTGTAGCTTTCTAGCTTTTTTTGAATGAGCAATTTAGTGCCTTGATAAAGAACAAAACCAATTGCTATAATGCCCACACCAATTTTAATAATGGCTTCTCGTTCGCTTAATAGATTAAAAAACAGCCCTCCAAAAATGATGCCAACAATGGCCCCGGGTAAAAGTATTTTGATTATTTCTCTGTCAAATTGCTCTTTATAATGTGAAATTGTAAGGATATCGGCACCAATGAGAATGGGTAATAAAAGGGCTGCAGACTCAGCCACTGGCAGCACTAAGGCCAAAAGCGGCGTAGCAATCACGCCCACACCACCCCCAAAGCCTGCTTTTGAAATACCAATGATGATGACAGCAACAACGGCCGTTATCCACACCACACCTGAAAAGTTTGGTCCGTAGCTTTGTAAAAATTCAATCATAAGCCGAGTATTGTAGAGGAGAGCAATCAATAGTTCCAAATGGAACCTTATGCCATTCTTTAACGTCTCCTAAGTGAGCAGTTTTAATTATTTTATCGTATGCAGTTTTCACTATCGGATTATTACCGACAAAGATCAAAAGTGAGGAAATATGATCAAAAGAACTATATTTGCACTGGCTTTACTTTTATTTATTCTGGCCTTTCCCCATTCAAATGCTTTCGCATGCGGTGGGTTCTTTTGCCAAAACACACCGGTCAATCAAGCGGCCGAGCGAATCATTTTTACAGATAATGGAGACGGCACCATTTCATCTTTAATTGAAATCCAATATCAGGGTGCTGCACCTGATTTCTCCTGGATTCTGCCAATTCCCGATGCGATCACAGCCGATGCCTTAGCCGTTCCAGAGGATGGGGCCGAAGCATTTACGGAACTTCATGACTTTACAGATGTGCGCATCATTGCCCCTCCAATGCCTGACTGTGCGCAAGATTTGGTGATGTCATTGGCTATGGAAGAGGCTGTAATGGATTCCGCTTCAGCAGAAGTGGAGATTTTTGCGTCAGGGGAAGTCGGGCCGTTTGGGTTTGACGTGGTGGGATCTGAAGACCCTGATGCACTGATTAATTGGTTGCGTGATAACAACTACCGTATCGAGCCAGAAATGGAGCCGCTTATTAATGTGTATGTTGAGGAGCAGTTCGCTTTCTTAGCGATGCGCTTGCTGGATGGCGAAACGTCAGATTCGATTAAACCAATTGAGATTACCTATCGTGGTGATGAGCCCATGATTCCTTTGCGATTAACGGCCGTTGCTGCTAACGCCGGTATGGGTATCTTTGTCTGGTTCTTTGGCAATGCTCAAGCTGTTCCAGCAAATTATGAACATATGGAAATTGCCAATGGAGAAATTACCTTCTTCTCATTTGGTGGAAACAACTACTTTAATTTAATTGGTCAACGAGCAGACGCCTTGGGTGGGCGCGCTTTTATCACCGAATTTGCTGGCGCAACTGACCAATTTAGCTTCTCTAACAGCTATTTACAAGATCAGGCGACAAAACAAACTTATCTTACTCGTTTACGAACCGTAATTGACCCCAGTGAGATGACGGTTGATCCCGTTTTCAGTTATGAATCTGGCCGAGAAGATGTATCAAATATACGAGATATGTCTAAGATGCGCGGATTGTATGATTGCGAAAGAAATGATGATAATTTAGGAATCATCAACTTGGAATCTTCAGATGCCGTTGAAATCACAACAGACTCAGGTCAAATTACTGAGGCCCCACCTGAAAATCTTGATCCTGATGGGAGCGCACCAGATAGAAATGTAAACGGTGCAGTGGTTGGAACGGCCGTTGGACTTCTTATCGGAGCAGCTGGTGCTCTCGCTTTATCACGCGGCCGCAGGAAAGAAGGTTAAAATACGGAAATTTCTAATTCCCCCAAAAAAAAGACCGTTGGAATTTTCCAACGGTCTTTTTAAGTTAATCTCTTTGCTTCGGTTCTACAGTTTCAATCGCGCCTTCGCTTTCTTTGTAGCCGTTGAACCCAGTGCCGATATGGCAGATGTTGCGCATACCCATATCGTATAGTGCCTTGGCGGCCAAAGCTGACCGCCCGCCTCCTGCTCAGTAGAAGACCAGTTTCTTCTCTTCAGAAAAAACATCCTCTTTGTAGTAAGGACTCTTTGGGTCTACCCAAAACTCCAGCATACCCCTTGGTGCATGGTAGGCGCCTTCAATTTTGCCGTCTCGCCAAAGCTCACGAATGTCACGAATATCGATGAACAGGACATCGTCGCGGCCACGCAGCGCTTTGGCTTCGCTTCCAGAAATGACTTCGATGACTGAATTAGCCTCTTCAATCATCTCTTTGACATGTTTGGTAATCATTTACTCTTCGCTTTCTGCCGCTTTGGCAGTTGCTGCTACTTTATCTTGCAGATGGGAAGGCACGCGGCCGTAATTTTTGAACTCCATTGAAAAGACGCCGCGCCCTTGAGTCATTGACCGTAAATCGGCCGTGTATGATTGCATTTCAGCTAGGGGAACTTCTGCCTTTACAATGCTCTTGGTCCCTTCTTGATCCATGCCAAGAATCGTAGCGCGGCGGGTGTTGAAATCACCCATAATATCACCCATGTTGTCGGCGGGTACGGTAACTTCAACTGAGTAAATTGGCTCTAAGAGCTGTGGTCCAGCCCCAAGCATAGCTTGTTTGAAGCATTCTCGGCCAGCCGTTTGGAACGCAATTTCTTTTGAGTCAACAGGATGCTCTTTACCGTCATAAATGACTGCTTTGACGCCAACAACGGGGAAACCCGCAATTGGGCCAGCTTCAAGTGCTTGACGGCACCCTTTTTCCGTTGCAGCCACAAATGGCGCCGACACTGAACCACCGAAGATTTCTGAGCCAAATTCAAAGCCGCCTTCGTCACCTAATGATTCAAGGCGAAGGAAAACACGGCCGTATTGACCAGCACCCCCTGTTTGTTTCTTATGGGTATAATCGGAAGAGTTGGACTTGGTAATCGTTTCGCGGTATGGAATTTTAGGAACGGCCGTTGTTAAGTTAATGCCAAACTTAGATTTTGCTTTCTTAATGGCAATATCTAAATGGGTCGTCCCCATACCGGCCAAAATCGTCTGACGTGTAGCTGGTTCCGTGTAATACTTTAGCGTTAAATCTTCATCTGTGAGTCGGGACAAGGATGAGCTCATCTTGGCGACATCTGATTGCGTTTCAGGGGAGATCGCCACTTGAGAGATCGGGTTAGGTTGGACAATGGGTGCCATTGTGACCCGATTGCTTTTTTCACAAAGGGTGTTGTTTGTACCGCTATCACCGAGTTTTACCACCACGCCGATATCACCAGCGTGCAGCTTGGCAATGGGCGTTTGATCCTTACCCGATAAGAGCTGCAGAGAGCCAACGCGCACCTCACTGTCTAAGTTTGCGTCCCAAACGCGCGTGTCGGAGTTTAAAACGCCCCCATAAACGCGCAAAAAGCTCATTTTTCCATACGGATCTTCTCGGGTCTTAAACACAAATGCGGTCATAGGAGACTCATTGCTAACTGCACGAGACTCGATTTCACCAGAGCTATTTTCGACTTTATATTCGCTGAACTCGGCTGGAGAAGGGAAAAGCCGAACCATAGCGTTCATAGCAGGTGTCATGGCAATACCGGGTTCTTGAGCGCAATAGATGACAGGCGTAATTTGACCCTGTAACATGGCGGCCTTTAACCCTCTAACAATTTCTTCATCGGTTAAATTATCTTCTTCAAAATATTTTTCAAGGAGCTCATCATCCCCTTCAGCCGCTGCTTCAACAAGCGCTAACCGTCCTGCTTCGGCCGCATCAACCATATCATCAGGAATTGGGGCACGCTCATCGTTGTCACCTAGGCGGCACTCCATGGCTAATAGGTCAACAACCCCTTTAAAGCTTGCCCCCTCACCGATAGGCAGTTGCAGCTGGACAAAGCTCCCATCTAAGTTTTCCTCAATGCTTGTCATGGCGCGTGCGACCCGCACATTGTCGCGATCCATCTTGCTTACCACAATCAATTTAGGGAGGTTACGCCGTTTGATAGATTGCCAAACGATCTCAGTACCAACCTCAACACCTGATACGCCTTCCACAAAAACAAGCGCCCCTTCAGCAACGTGAAGCGCTGAATTAGTTTCACCGATAAAGTCGGCATAGCCAGGTGTATCTAATACGTTGATTTTTGTGTTTTTCCATATGATGGGCGCCATCGCCATTGAAATTGAGCCTTGACGAGCAATCTCTTCTTCTTCAAAATCGAGTGCTGCTGAACCGTTTTGCACACTTCCCATTCTGGAGGTGACTTTTGTATTGAACAGTAATCGTTCAACAAATGTCGTTGTGCCAGCTCCATTATGGGAAACAAGCGCAATGTTACGAATTTGATCAGTTGTATACTCTTTCATATGAAAACCCTCTTCTCCTAAAGATTTTTACAAAAATAAGCATTTGAGCGTACTATTTTTGTGAATGTGTGGGAATGATGCGAGAAAAAAAAGGCTTGCAACAGGCAAGCTTTCTCCTCAAAAAAAATTCAATTTTCTGTCAAAAAAAATGGTGTAGTTTGAAATGCTATTTACATGAAACATATTAACCGTTAGGTTCGTCGATTTTAGACGAAAGGGGGGGCATTGTCAAAGCGGCTAATTGAGTTATCATCCCCCTCTATGGCAAATCAACTAGCGAATGAAAACAGCCCATATTTACTGCAGCATGCGGATAATCCTGTTGAGTGGTTTCCTTGGGGAGATGCGGCTTTGCAAAAAGCAAAAGCGGAAGATTTACCCATTTTGCTTAGCATTGGATATGCGGCGTGTCACTGGTGTCATGTGATGGCTCATGAGTCGTTTGAAGATGAAGAAACGGCCGTTTTTATGAACAAGAATTTCATCAACGTGAAGGTAGATCGGGAAGAGCGTCCAGACATTGATTCGATTTACATGGATGCTGTTGTTGCCATGACGGGGTCGGGTGGTTGGCCTATGACCATGTTTATAACACCGGATGGACGGCCGTTTTATGGCGGAACTTACTTCCCCCCAGCGCCTCGTTTTGGCATGCCCAGCTTCATCCAGTTGATGCAGGGCATCGTTGATGCTTGGCATAATCGACGGACTGAAATAGAAGAAAGTGCGACCCAGATTGCTGGCCATCTTGGTCAACAATCGGCGGCAATCAAGCTCAATAGCATCAACCAAACGCCTCAATTTTCAAAAGCG
>JBCCFD010000121.1:0-17311 GCA_039029915.1 Chloroflexota bacterium | reverse complement strand
TCCAAAAAGCCACCAAAGATGCGCGGGTCAACTTCACCGATTTTGTATTTTGAATGTAGGGAAATGTGGGTTTGTTTCATGAGTTTCTCCTTCTCTGCCAGTGTAGCATATTAACTTTGGAAGGAGACAACACGTCTAGACCAGACAGGTTTCCTTTGTAATCAAGGTGTTTATCAAAATGAAAACCTGTCTGGTCTGGTTGGCATTAGCTTTGGTTGATCATTTTGGCTTCTTGGTAGCCATCGATTGCCAAGACAGTGTTGGCAAGAAACACTGCGCCAAACATGAGCCAGTAGAGGGTGCCGTCAAACGGCCGTATGCCAAACTCAACATAGGTCAGCACAAGGGCTGCGATTGTCAAGCCAATCCCGGTCAAAACGCGCTTCCCGTTGTAGAGCGTACCTGCACCCATCAAAAAGAAATTTAAAACTGCCGCAATCATTGGTTTTTTCATTTGAATTCTCCTTATCCATCGTTGGTATTTGGTAACGGAAGAAGAAACTCTGGCAAAGAGCCGACTTTGTTTCTTCCATTTACCCTTCACCTTGTATAACGAGATGAGAATTCAAAAGTGGGCAAAAATTTAAAAATTGAGTGAATTGAGAATTTTTTTAAAGTGATTCAGGTAGATTGAACGACTTAAGCCAAGGGGCAGAAATGATATTGGGAAGTGTTTGGGCTTTGTCAATCAAGAAATTATCTATCCGGAAAATGCCGGTTTGGGCGCAATCCAACACGTTGATGCTGTTGAGCAGATAGGGGGTTTCTCCAGTGAGGCTTTCGTAAAGGGCAACGGCCGTTTGTCCATTTACTTCAAGGGGTAAGCAGCGCCATCGCCCCTGATTTTGTCCATCGAGCGGCATCATTTTGAAAAATTGGAGAACTGCCTCACGCCCCCCATACCAGCAGGGCAGCGGGGGCATATTTAACACCACATCTTCTTTAAGAATAGCAACGAGCTGAGCAACATCATTGTTTTGCCACGCCGACATGTATCGCTGTTGAAACTGTTGAATCAACTCTGGGGTAGCTTTGTTTCGATTTTTACCGTGTGGGACACTTATTTCATGGCGTGCCCTTTTAAGTACACTGTTTACCGCCTGGTCTGATAACTCGAAGAAAGTGGCAACCTCTTTTGTCCGCCAGCCTAAGACATCGCGCAAAAGCAAAATGGCTCGGTTTCGTGGCGAGAGCTTGTGCAGGGCGGTCAAAAAAGCCAAGTTGACGCTTTCATTTAAGGAGAATGTTGCTTCGGGGTTTGTGTTTTCGCTGGGGAGGAAGGCACTGGGTAATGGTTCAAGCCATAGCTCCTCAATAATTGGCCCTAACGTGGGCGGTCCAGCTTGATGATTAGGCACTGATGCCAGCATTAGCGACCGTGATTTTCGTTTGCGGAGGTGATCTAGGCATATATTGGTGGCAATTCGGTAGAGCCAGGCCCTAAATGCGCCTGTTTCTTGATAGGTGGAGAATCGTTTCCAAGCGCGCAGCAGCGTTTCCTGAACCATGTCTTCTGCTTCAACAACTGAGCCGGTCATTTTATAGCAGTGAATAAACAGCTCTTTTTGATAGGGGGTGATTAAACGTTCAAATGCGTCATTGTCACCCTGTTTAGCTTTTTCAATATCTTCGCTCATTTAATTCATACCAGAAAATTACGTTGTTTGTTTACCTAGACCCAAGTGAAAATGATAGCTGATTTGCAAAACGGTTGACAAATATTGTTTCAAGATTTATCATTGAGCAAACGTTCAATCAATAAAAGAGCTGATAATATGCCTAGATCTGTAAAGCAAAATGAAGAGATGCGAAAGGCAACACAAACGGCCGTTATTAACAGCGCCATGACCCTCTTTGCACGAAATGGATATGCTCATACGAGCACCCGCGCCATTGCTAAAGAAGCCAACATCTCTACTGGGCTCATGTACCATTACTTTTCTGGTAAAGAGGCGCTGCTCAAAGCGGTATTTGACAACTGCATGGCTGTCATCGACGCAGATTTGTACGGACCCTGCAACGAGACGCCACAAGGTAGGCGCATCCCAGACATTTTGCATGCTATATTTGATTTGCTGGCTGAAAAAGCCGAGTTTTGGTCACTATTTTATATGCTCCGCACCCAGCCTTCGATTATGCGGGTGCTCGGAGACGATTTTCGATTTCGCACAGCCGCCTTAAGAGGGTGCATCGAGGAAGAGCTCCAATATCTCAATCATTCCAACCCGCGCATCGGTGCCCATCTTATCTACTGCTTTATTGAAGGAACGATTCAACAATATCTTTTAGAACCAGACAATTATCCATTGGAACAGGTGGTGGGAGAGATTGTGGGACAGTATGAATAGCGACGTGGTGAAAGGGCGATGGGGCGACGCGGCGATAGGGGGACGTGGCGAATGGGTGACGCGGCGATAGGGCGATACCTCGCTCCTCGCTCCTCGCTTCTCACCCTTTCGTCCCCTCGTCCAACCTGACACCTGATACCTGACACATGACACTTATCTGGAGGTAAACCATGAATACATTCCAAGTTGCATCAGACATTATCGTAAATGCGCCTGCCCAGCAGGTTTATGACATTTTGGCGGATTATGACGTAGGACATCGGGCGATTTTGCCTGAGAAATATTTCAAAGAGATGACCGTGCTGGAGGGTGGAAAGGGGGCTGGCACCAAGATTCGGGTCGAAATGGAGGTGATGGGGAATCAATCAACCTTTAATTTGGTGGTTACCGAGCCAGAGCCCGGTCGAATTTTGGAAGAATCAGATGCTGAGGCAGGCATTTCGACGGTCTTTACCATTGAGCCTCGAAATGAAGGGGCGCAATCTTGGGTTGAGATTCGCTCTACGAATCGGGGCAAGCCAGGCTTGATGGGCAAGCTAGAGCAGTGGGTGGTAACGGCCGTTACCAAACGCATCTACCGTGAAGAATTAGCCAACCTAAACGAATACGCCCAGCGGGTAACAGCTTAAAAGCGTGTCAGGTGTCACGTGTCAGGTGTCACGTGTCATTTGTTACCTGACCCTGAGCTATCCGCCTTTACCCAAATGGCGCATTGGATTGAAGAGCATCACTTTCAGATTGACGGGTCGTTTCGGGAAATTGTGCTTAATATGACTCAGCCTGAAGACTTTGGAAATGCGGTTTTTGAATTTCAAATTCCGATTGCCAAAGTCAACCATGAAAGGAGATCATTATGAAAATGCAGGTGAAAGAACAGATTACGATTAATGCTTCGGCTGAAAAGGTGTGGCAAATTTTGGCACATGAGTTTGATAAAGTAGCCGAATGGTCAAGCGGACTAACAGGCTCTGAGGCCAGGACAGGAGCTGTGGAATTAGAAGGTGCGCCGGTAAACGGCCGTGTTTGTTACTCTGACGGCTTTGGCGGAGATGTTGAAGAGCAGTTCACATATTATGATGAAGCGGGGATGCGCTTTGGGTACGAGGGCGTCGGTGATTTGCCGTGGATGTTTAATCAGGCTGAAAACAATTGGCACGTACGGGCAGTGGACACCAACCGCTCAATCGCCGAATTTCACGCCTATATGGATGCCAAATGGTACGCAGCCATTTTGATGATTCCATTCAAGCCGCTGATTGTTCAGGTTTGGGGCAAACGGACGCTGGAAGAGCTTAAATATTTTGCTGAAAACGGTAAGTATTCCGTTACAAAAGACAATTAAACTTCTTCCAGAGAAGGAATACTTAAAAACTTTGGTAACAAAGTAGTAAGCCTCATCCTAGAAAAGTTGCTATGGAGTCAACCAAACTAGCAGTTAAAAAGCTCGGTTCTCCAAGTTGAGTTTGAGATAACGTAATTAGGCAGTAGAAAATCACTGATTGAGCCTTATGCCTTCTTGAAGATAATAATGAATGCTTTCTTCATCAATCGGCTCTGCTGCCCTAAGGCTTTGAACCCGCATCTTTTTCGTTTTACCCGTTAAGCACCCAAATTTGTCATGAAACTGTGCGCCCTTCAAATAGCCGATATCGACACCGTCTTTTGTAGTTCTAACGTGGCAAAGCCCGCCGTTGGCATCAGAATAAGTCGTAATGCGCTCTTTTTTTAGCTCAACAACCCCTTCAATGCTCATTACAATCCCTCTTACCTGAAGAAAGAGCGCCTTAAATTCAGACTGCATATCTTTATCAAACTGTGTTTTTTTCGAATCCATTGGTGACCCTCATCAATAATTTTTATCGTATTAAACGATATTTTTGAGGGGCGCATTGTTCAAATCCTGCGCATATTTATTCAATAGGTATCCAAATTTGAGTCAATAATTCTTGTGGCGATACGTCTTTGGGTGTGTTGAGATACTTTTCAAAGGGGTAAGTATTTCTCAGAGAGAAATCTTGTGTTGGTACCCAAATTTGATAAATTTGGTGCCAGACCTGATGTAAAAACGCGTAGCTGCCTTTGTATTGGAATATGGCCCAACGACCGTCGGTAAGCTCAAATTGATGATGGCCCCACGCGCAGGATTTTTGCTGTTGAAACAGACCCCCATACCAAATTGCTGCCTCTGGATCATTTAGTCCTTTAGGCTGAAGTGGAAATACGCTGGCATATCCCCAAATCGATTGACCGCACATTTGGCTAAGGGCGCTGAACTCGTCTTCTGTCTGCTGGTCAGCAAAGAAGTGACCTGAACGTGTGCCTTTTGCCGCCTTGTACTGCAAGGTAAGGGTAGGGAGGTCTGCGAATGAGTAGGTTAAGTCTAAATGCTTAGAGGGGTTTGTTTTGAGAAACGGCCGTTTTTGCGCCATATCTACTCGGTTTGTTGCCTTTCTGAACGCAGAGGGACTTATCAAAAAATGCTGTTTAAAGGCTCGTGAAAAAGCGGAGTGGGTTTCAAAGCCAACAGCAATTGCCACTTCAATAATTGGTTCTTTTGGGTTGTTTTTCAACAGCAATGCTGCATGTTCGAGGCGGCGGCTCAAAATATAGTGATGGATCGATTCACCCATGTAGGCAGGAAAAAGCCGATGAAAATGAAATTCAGAGAAAGACGCAATGGATGCTAAGCGGGACGCATTTAATTTTTGATCTAGATTTTGCTCAATATATTCAAGCACCAATTGGATTTGGGCACGGTGATGGTTGGAGCTAGATAAACTCTTTTTCTTTGGTGTCATTGGTTAAACATATCAGCTTTTGTCAAAAATGTTTTTTTGGCAAGCGATTCAGTTCCTGATGAGAAATAGACTGTCGCATCTAGGATTTAGGGAGGGCAGTTTGGATCCTGAAGGAACTGGATATGATCAATATAAACCATGCCACTGCCAAATGTATCGTTAAAGCCAAAGTTGAGATTTACGATTTCATCAAAATCTACCAGGGGGAAATTAACCTGATTAAGACGGATTTGAAATGGAGACCAGCTCGTATGATTTGGAATTACGATTGTAACATTGTCAGGTTCATGGCCTTGTTCGTCCTTAAATTTGAGCTGGAATTGCTGACCTGAGGAACTCCCTTTGTAATAAAAGGTGAGACAGTCAAAATTCGAAAAGTCATACCCTTGATTTTGATCGTTTCTGAAATCAACACCCCAGCCCCCATCTCGATTCTCTGAGGTTGGAACAAATGTGATCTTCAAAGACGCAGACAAATAAACTGAATCTAAGCTAGAGTATTCAACTTTGAAACTATCCGGTTGATTAAGGGGAAAATAGAAGACCTCTGATTCAGAAATGCTAACTAGCTGCGAAGAAATAAAAGCCAAACAGCCTGGATTATCCAGTGGAACACAGGCTGGAGCCAATGTTGCCGTTGCTGTTAGTGAAGGTGTTGCTGTTGCTGTTGGCATTAAGGTTGGCGTATTTGTCGGAATCGTAGTTGGTGTATCCGTTGGAATGATAGTTGGGGTATTTGTAGGCGTCTCGGTGGGAACTGTTGTGTTTGTAGGCTTGGGGGTATTGGTGATAATGATTGGTGTAGTCGTTGGATTTGGCGTTTTTGTCTGGGTACTTGTGGAGATCGGTGTGTTAGTTGAGACGGTAGGAATCGGCGTGTTGGTCGCTGTCGCAGATGGTAAAGAGGTATTTGTAGATGTGACTGTCGGTTCAAATGGTGGGGTTTTTGATGGGGATGGAATAGTAGTTTCTGTGCTTTTTATCTCAGTTGTCACTACCCCTACAATTGCCACAACGGTTCTACTTGGAGGGATAGTGGCCGCTTTCTCAATATTCGTATTATTATCGTCAAAAATAGGCATGTTAATTGGTAAGTTTCGAGAAAATAATATCGAAAAGATTATTAAAAGTCCGAAAATAAATGCAAAAGTGATTTGACAACCACGTCGCCTTCTGTGCTTCTGGGCAATAGATTCAAAATCAAAATCGTCGTATGAATTTTCAGGTAGTGTCCATTTAATATGAGGACGTACGGCTCTAAGATTTTCAAGTAAGGAAGATAAATCGTCATTATTTTTGCAGTGTTTGAGCAATTCAATGATAAATTCATATTTTTTTGAATTATTACTCGCTATATTTTCCCAATCCTTTCCCAAAGCAAAGCAAATCAATTTCAATTCTGAAAAATTGAATGATTTATTAATTGCATTAAAGAGATCTTCCCAAGTAGACATGATAGATTCTTAGAGTGGCAAGTGGCCTAAATAGCTTTCAATTTAATATGATGTTGTATGAGATTTTAGAGAATACCGACACAATAACTGACAAATTATAGACAATAAGAGTCATTAAAGTTTGCAAGTAAATACTAACATAATTGCCAATTTTTCAAAACGAAGAAGGGGAAGTGGAAGATTTAAGTGTTTCGAAGTTTCAAGTTTGAAAACCTTGTTAGATGAAAACTTTGGAACCTCGAGGAAACGAAGATTGAAGCTGTCATTTTATTCAAAGCAGGAACTTCGTTTCACTTAAGCGTTGATAACATGAGTTCCTGCCGCAAGATCGTGCAAGCACCGCTTTTCCTCAAGTTTGTAGGTAGGCGGATTGTATCAGATTCGGCCGTGACGCTGCCTGCGCATTGTGTGCACTTTAATTAGAGCTTGTTCAGATATTCATTGAGTACGGCTACCATATGGGCCGCTTCCATAAAGGAATCAATATTGTCCAGTAACGGGAACACGTCCCCTCTTACTTTGCCTACTAGTACAAATGAAACGTCATTTAGAATGAGTTCCATCGGATCGACAGCGTTTGCCTCACCTGCCATATCCTGAGTATAGGCCATCGCTAGTTGATACTTATCGCTAAACTCAGATGAAAAAAAGTCATTATCCGCTGGTTTAGATTTCTTTTTTAACCCAAATTGGATGACTTTATGGTTTTGAACGCGATTGTTTTGGGTTGTTTGTATGATGCCATCTTTCAGCAGCAACACCGAAGCTTCGTTTGACTTCTTTTTTACCCCAGCCAGCCGGCCTTTATAGGTGGTTATATAGTTCTGTTGGCTTGGATTGTGTAGTCCTAAAATGTGTTGGCGACCTTGCAGATTGTAAAGAATAGTAATGGTTTGGCAGTAAGCGCATTGGACAAAACCCTGTGTTTGATTGGTTGGAGTCAAGTTGAGCGGCGCTGCACAGGCAAAACAGTCCATCTTTTGTGGTGATTCCTGATGAAAAACGGCCGTATTTTTTACATCTAATCCCGTTTCCCCAAGTACAGGAAGGTTGAGAATATCAAGCTCTATTTCAATCAGTTCTTCCACATATAGTGCGCCTTCTAAACTAGAAAACCCGTTGTGAGCCAGATGCCTCTTTCCATCTCGAGCGAGGATGTACAAATTGAAAACAGGTTTAGTCGCTTGCTTCTTTGCATTTTTTATTTGATTGGTGGTCACATACAGCTGCTTGATTTCTTGAAAATCAAAGGCGTGTTTTTGTTCTTTCAACAATGGGGGAACGAGCAATTTGCCATCTTTGAGAATGATATGGGGATGAGGTTCAGCCGTCATAAACATTAAAATAATCCACCCAAGAAAAAGAGCGGGTAACCCAAGCCCGAAATTAATCAAACTCTGATCGGGTGTGCCATTGATGAGACTCATGAAAAAGCGTCGAAATGTGAGAATCAAAAATAGAAGCACAGCGCCGACGTACGGAACCCAGCGCCAAATCCCCACATGATGCCCAAGCGTTCTTCCTGGGGTTAGCAATGCGGGAATCAAAATTTGAATGTGATTATGTCTGCGTTTGATCCTGATTTTATCGGGTGGTTTTGTGGCCAGGAGCTGCTTTGTATAGGTTGATATGCCCGTTTGCGTGATGCGTAATTGCGTTTGGCAATAGTTGCAGGTCACCATCCCTCTTTGGATGGCATCAGAATCGGCCGTGACGCTGCCTGCGCATTGGGTACACTGTAAAATCATAAATCACTTCGAATTTGGATTGATTTTATTCTAATTCCAGAGCTTGTTTTCATTCTTAAGTGTTCCGAAGTTTCTAAATTGAAAACCAAGTTAGATAAAAGCTTTGGAACCTCAAGGAAACGAAGTTTTTAGCCGCCTTTTCATTCAAAGCAGGAGCTTCATTTCACATAACACAACCATACGCTCTTCTCTTGGTAGATTACCTATAATATTAAACGATCGGATAAAAAATTTTAAGACGGCAGTATTGAAAAAAGTGATTTATCCAAATGAGGTAAGCGGTTTTTCAAAAAGCGTTTCACCTGGGTTGATGCCTAGACCGGGGCGGGTTGGGACCGAAATACGGCCGTTTTTCACCACAATCCCATTCTCCTCATCATAATGTCCGTCAATGTACGGAGCTGCAATCCAGACCCCTTCCAGCAGTTTGGGCGAAACAGTTGCTCCAAGATGGACGCAGGCTGCCGCAATAATATCGCCGCCCCAGGCGTCGTCGCAGGTGTGAGGCAGGCTTTTGGCCTCGCAGATGCCGCGCACCGTTGTCATTGGTGTTAAACCTCCAAGCCGTGTCACCTTAAAGCCAAAGCCATCACAAGCCCCTAGCGACACCGCTCGCAAAACGGTATTCAAATCGACCGTGTTTTCATCGAGAAAAATTGGATGTTGAATTTGCGGGCGAACAGTCATCATCTCTTCGAGCGTATTGCACGGTTGCTCAAAAGTAAGAGGAATATCAGCACAGGCGAGGCTGATTTGGCGGAACTGCTGCATCGTCAAACTGCGATTGGCATCCGCGACGAGCTTTATATCAGGGCCTAGGTTTTCCCATGTTTTGCGAATGGTTTCGATATCGAGATGAACCGACCGACCACCGATTTTTAGCTGAAGCCGCTGATATCCTTGGCGTTTCTTTTCTTCAGCGAGGCGGGCTGTTTCATCTGGGGAATTGATGCCGAGGGCATAGTAGGAAGGTACAGAATCCATCATGCGCCCACCTAGCAGTTCAGAAACAGGCAGGCCCAATGTCTTGCCAAGCGCATCATAAATGGCGATGTCGATAGCGGCTTTGGCGTAGTTGTGCCCATTTAAACGGCCGTTCATCAAGCGCCAAATTCGCAGTGGTGCCGTCGCCTCTTGCCCAATCAAGGATGGTGACAGCTCTTGCAAAGCAGCTCTGGCTCCTAGCGCGTGTTCCGGTTGGTAAGTTGTGTCCAGCGGACACGTTTCTCCCCAGCCAATACGGCCGTTGTCCATCACCAGCTTCACAATTGTGGAATCTAGCGCATGTACTTCAACACCCCCCATCGTATATGGTCCGTCAACCACGGGTAAAGATTTTTGGTAAATGTGGATTTCTTTGATTTTCATAATTTCTCTCCTTAAATGTGGCCAGGGGCGTGTGGCAAGCCGCAAATCACCCTCTCGCTCCTCGCCCTCTCGCTTCTCTCTTCTCCATTCCTCCCCAAAAACCTCTTTTCACTATAAAATAAAAATTATGAACACACCAAACTGGATTACTGCAAAAGAGTACGAAGACATTACCTATAAAAAATCAGGCGGCGTGGCGCGCATCGCCTTTAATCGTCCCAACGTCCGCAACGCCTTTCGCCCTAAAACAGTGGGTGAGCTTTATGAAGCGTTTCTCGACGCCCGAGAGGACACCAACATTGGCGTGGTGCTTTTCTCAGCCGAAGGGCCATCAACAAAAGATGGGGTTTACGCGTTTTGTTCGGGTGGCGACCAGCGCACTCGTGGGCACCAAGGGTATGTCGATGATGACGGGATGCCCCGCCTGAACATTCTCGAAGTGCAGCGGCTCATTCGCTTTATGCCCAAGGTGGTGATTGCCGTGGTGCCCGGTTGGGCAGTTGGCGGTGGACACAGCCTGCACGTGGTTTGTGATCTGACGCTCGCTAGCAAGGAGCACGCCATTTTCAAGCAAACGGATGCTGATGTGACGAGCTTTGACGGTGGGTATGGCTCTGCTTACCTCGCCAAGATGATTGGTCAAAAACGAGCCCGCGAAATCTTCTTCTTAGGTCGTAACTATTCGGCGCAAGATGCCTACGAAATGGGGATGGTCAACGCTGTTATCCCACACGACGAGCTTGAATCAACTGCTTACCAATGGGCGCAGGAGATTTTGGAAAAATCACCCACCTCGATCAAGATGCTCAAGTTTGCCTTTAATCTGACGGACGACGGCATGGTTGGGCAGCAGGTGTTTGCCGGTGAAGCCACTCGCCTCGCCTACATGACTGATGAAGCCAAAGAAGGCCGCAACGCCTTCCTCGAAAAACGGAAACCGAATTTTAAAGATATTAAGTGGATTCCTTAGGAGCAGTTCAGCTCGTCAGCCCGTCAGCTCGTCAGCTTTTAGCTGAAATGCTGAAAGCGAAGCGAGCTGAGATGCTGAAGTGCTAAAAATGAAAAAATTTTCCACCAACGCCATCCGCGCCGCTGAAAAGCAGGATCCCACAACCAATGCTCACAACACGCCGATTTATCAGACGGCGACGTTTACGTTTGAAACGGCCGAGCAGCTAACGGCTGCTATTGAGGCGCCGTTTGATAATTTTTTCTACTCGCGCACGGGTAACCCCACAACGGCCGTATTAGAAGAAAAACTGGCCATATTAGAGGGAACAGAAACGGCCGTTGTCACCTCATCAGGCATGGCCGCAGTGGTTATCGCCGTTATGATCAGCGCTCAAGCAGGTGACCACCTCCTCGTTGATGAAGACCTCTTCGTTATTAGTCGTGAATTCTTTACCAAAGATTGCCCCGCCATGGGGATTGAGGTGAGCTGGGTTAACGTTCGGGACATGGCCAGTTTAACGCGAGCCGTCAAGCCAAACAGCAAGGTGCTTTTCACAGAAAGCTTGACGAATCCAAACTGCTATTTAGCGGATTTAGCCGCCTTGAAGCAGTTTGCCACAGCCCACAATCTTAAATTCATTGTAGACAACACCTTTCTCAGTCCTTATTTATTGCGGCCAGTTGAGTTTGGAGCAGATTTGATACTGCATTCAGCAACTAAATACATCTCAGGGCATGGGGATACGGTGGCTGGTGTGCTGGCGGGATCGGCTGAAGATATGCTTAAAGCCAAAATCAAGCTCGATTCGTTTGGGCAATGTCCCAGCCCGTTTAATTCTTGGCTGCTGTTACGTGGGGTTCGTACGTTGCCTCTGCGCATGCGTCAGCATTCGGCCAATGGGCTGGCCTTGGCTCAATTTTTAGAGTCACATGACAAGGTAGAATGGATACGCTACCCTGGTGCAGCCAGCCATCCACAGCGTGAGTTAGCGCAAACAATACTCCCCGACGGTTTTGGGGGCATGATGGCGTTCAAAATCAAGGGTGAAGCAGCTGAAATGAATCAGTTCTGCAATGCGGTCCAAATGTGTGATATTGGGGTGAGCTTGGGCGATTTGTACACGCTGGTTTATCCCAAACCGAAAAATGGCAACCTCATCCGGGTCTCCACCGGCTGTGAAGATATTGAGGATATTATTGCTGATTTTAAGCAGGCTTTTGCTCAGCTCTAGCCTAGCAATTTAGAAACGGCGTTTAAAAACCTCAAAGGTTTCTAAACGGACTGGCAATCAGTGGCGTTTCTTGAAAAACCTCAGAGGTTTGCACCAGTAGTACGGCGTAACTCCAGTAATTAATTGTTGAACAACTCAACAATTAATTACTAATAACGGCCGTTCCCAACTCTGCCAGCGACTCTAAATCATCCAAGCTGTTGTGCTGCAGCATAAAGCGGGTCACACCCGCATTGACAAACGCCCCAATTTGGTCCGAAATCTGTTGAGCCGTCCCCCCAATAAAACCCGCTTCGAGCCAGCTTGCTAAATTAGATGGGAGGGACGGGAACATTTGGCGGTGGTTGTTAATGCGGGCCTGAACGGCCGTTTCATTCTTGCCAATCACAAACGGTGTCATCAATGAGCGGCGAATCCCCTTCGGGTCACGACCAATTTCTTCACAGTTTTGATTGAGCAGCGAAGACTTTTCACGGAACAAAGCCACACTTTGATAAGAAAAATTCCACTCATCTGCATGTTTGGCAACCACCTTGAGCGTCTTTTCCCCCTTGCCCCCCATGATGATATTGAGATTTTGGGGCTGAGGAAAATTAATCGCTTCCTCTAGCCGATAAAATTTGCCTTGAAACGAGCGCTTTTCACCTGAGAACAGATGTTTAATCAGGGCGGCCCCTTCGTCTAGCCGCTCCAACCGCTTCACGTATTTAGGGTAGTTAATGCCAAACATGGCGTGCTCACCTGCGTACCAACCTGCGCCAAGACCGAGGTCTAAACGGCCGTTTGCCAAACCGCTTACTGACGCCGCCATTTTTGCCACCATTGACGGATGCCGAAACGTCATGGCGCACACCATTGGTCCGAATCGAATGCGCTCCGTTCGTAGCGCCAAAGCCGTCAGCGACGGCCAAAGAGCGAGTGTTTCCACCGATGGCTCATTTTCGAGAGGCGTCAAATGATCTGATCGAAACAGATGGTCAAAGCCCAATGATTCAACCGTCTCTGCGATTTTAAAGAATCGGTCCCAAGTCAAATCTTCTTGCCCCTCAATCATGATGCCAATTTCTATCGGTGAATCCATCGCATACTCCTCGTTTGTTGCAAAATATAGTCACCCATTGTGACACACTTTTCTAATCCGTCACGGAGTTGTCACAACGATTGATTACCCTACAATTGTTCAACTTTCCGTTCACCAATCTACAAAGGACGATTTACTGTGCAAAATATTCATCTCAAAATTGAAACAGGCGTTCACACTTCGAGTATTGGCAAATTTTGCGTCACGTCAGACGGGAGCTACTTCATTAGCTCTGGCCAGGATAAAACGATTCGCGTTTGGGACCCCATCGCGCAAAAAGAAGTCCGAAAGTTTATTGGCGAAATCGGTGATGGCGGCTATGGCAGCGTGATGGATATGACCATGACGCCAGACGATCAGTATGTCCTTGCCGGTATTCGCCGTTTTGTGGATGGTCAATTCAACGATGCGATACGCATTTATGAGTTTGAGACGGGGAAATTACTCAAACAGTTTGATACAGGCGCAGCAATTAGTTCTCTATCAATCAGCCATGACAACCAATATATTGCGATTGGTAATTTTTATGGTGAGCAGGTGAACGTTTGGGAAGTGTCAACCTTTCTGGCCAGTGATGAGTTCTCAACAGATAATTCAATGGCGAATTATTCATTCGGCGCTTCAAATCAGCCCCAATATCTAAAAATATTTAAAAAAGATGATGATTATTTCATCGTTAACTGCATTGTTAACTACAATGCGGCAACAGAAGCTCAGCCCCACTACATTCAGCTCTATTCGCTCAACGAAGCCAAGTTTACGCATGGTCCAATCGACTGTACGGGAATGGCCGCTTTACAAATTGCGGTCAATCAAAACCATATTGCGATCGTTCGGGCAGGGCACAAAATTGATATCTATGATCATCAGCTCAACCTAATTCAGGAAGTGCCAGCTAATGCCACCAATATTAATTATTCACCCAATGGAAAATATCTGATTCGGGGGTTTATGGGTGAAGAGCAATGCACCGTTTATGATGCTGAAAATGGATATACGGTTGTGTCTCGACTGGGGATGTACAAGAATGGTGCCAATGGGGTGGCGTTTTTGAATAATATTACGGCCGTTACTGGTGGAGGTGATGTCAACGAAATCCATTTTTGGAATCCACAAACGGGTGAGCAGAGAGGGTATATCCCCGGCGTAGGGCAAGCTGATTTTGCAGTTGGTATCAAAGGCAGCAAAATCGCCTTTGGCAGCACCCAAAGACAGCAACTAAATCAAAACAATTACGCCCCTATTGAAAAACAGTTCGATCTCAACGATCTGCTTGATGATAGCTTTCATGTTGAAGAGATTGACCCTGATGCAATCGAGACCTTCAACCGAGCGGTGACCGAGCAAGATAGTGTGCGTGTTTATATTGAGCAAGCCAATCTTAGAACAAATCAAGATTACCTGAGCAAAGGGGGCCAATGGTTCTTTGCCGAAACGTTTGGCCTCACTGATAAAGGCTTAGTCGTCACCGGTAATCGAGGCGGCGGGGGATACTGTGCTCATCCCAATGGCACCTTCTTAGCCCAATTTAAAGGGCATAACAACACCGTTTGGGATTTAGCGGTCGATGGTAACCGCATGGTGACGTGTAGCGAAGATCAAATTATTCGCATTTGGAATCTGGATGAGGTACCTGCGCTCGATGAAGATTATTTTACGCAAGCCCCTGGCGAAGTTGACATCATCATGCCAATGCTCAATATCTTTATCACTGAAGATAACGAATGGATTGTGTGGAGCCATGCCGGATTTTATGCAGCCAGCTTATATGGTGATAAATATATTGGGTACCATGTGAATCAAGCGGAAGATCAAGAAGCCCTATTTTTCCCTAGCGACCGCTTTGTCGATTCACTTTATCGTCCAGATGTGATTAAAGAGATCATCAAAACGGGCAGTGAAGCCACAGCCCTCGCCAATTTAGATATTGATATCCAACAGATTCAAGATATTTTGCCCGCCCAAATTGAGGTTGATGGACCTGAACAGCTTTCTACGGAAAATGAAGTATATGCGTTAACTTTTAGACTCGTTTTGAGTAATGACCAACCGATTGAAAAAGTGATCGTGTTTAATAATGACCAGCCCGTTTGGCAAATGGTTGACCAAAATATCACCCAATCTGCTTCTTTTACCACCGATGAGATTCACCTGTGGCCGGGTGAAAACAAACTCAAGCTGTTGGCTTATGGGGAGCACTCTAAAAGTGTTCCTAAACTGATCAATATCACCCGCACCAGTGGGCAAGTGCTTACTCGGGCGGCCGGATCAACGAAAGTTGACAAATCAAAATTCAAACAGGTTAAACCAAATCTTTACCTCCTGTCTGTTGGGGTGTCAGAGTATAAAAATGCTGATGGCAAAAAGTTGAAAAATTTAAGGGGTGCCCATAATGATGCCACCAAGTTAGCCGAGATGTTTGCCAAGCAAAACGGCCGTGCGTTTAACAAAGTCCAAAAGGCAGTCTTAGTGAACAAAAAGGCGACCAAAGAAAATATCTTAAAAGCGTTAAAGGCGGTTAAGAAGGAAATACAGGTGCGAGAAACTGAGAAAAAAGATAAAAAACAGATTAGCCGAGATGTTTTTATGGTTTTTCTAGCGGGGCATGGGATTAAAGAACCCTCGACAAATGCTTTTTATTTCCTACCCCATGATGCTGATCTTAAAAAGGTAAAAACGACAGGATTATTCATCACTGAAATTGGCAATATTATGAACGAGGTCTCGACGGAATTTGTGATTTTGATGGATGCGTGTCACGCAGGGGCGGCTAGCGGCCACTTCAACACGCTAGAGTTTACCAAACGCTGGTTAGCAACACATGATCGCGCCCAATTGATTTTTAGTGCCACAACGGCTAGCGCAAAAGCGATTGAGAAACTGTTTAAACAGCACGGCATTTTTACGTTGGGAATCCTTGAGGAGCTAAAATCGTCGAAAAAGGCGTCAGCTATTGAACTGTGCTACAAAGTATCAGACCGCGTTAAGGTGATGTCTAACGATAAACAAACGCCAGCAGTCACTGTTTATGGCTCTTTGATTGACTATGAAATTTTTAAATAATCTGCGGTACCCACGCTGTTTTACAATAGTCTTTCATAACAAGCGTAGCCTGAACTTGTTGAGGGGCACTCAGTATTCGATACCTCGTCTGAAAACTTATAAAAAATGTACCAAAATTAGGAGAAGACCATGTCTGACAATGAAGGCGCATCCTTTGAATTAACAGAAAAGAGTTTTGGATACGTGATTTTTTACCTAGCCGCCTACCGATTGGGGATTATTACGGCTGGAATAGTGAGCATTTATTTAGGATACCGACTCTTTTTAAGTGGCCTATTTCCTTATGCGATTGAGGGTAGTTCTTTTAGTGCCGAAGTCGCTGGTGCCACATTTAGTTTACAAAGCGCTGCCCCGGGCATCTTTTTCGCGCTGTTTGGCATTATTGTGATCATTGTGATGATTCTACGTAGCCCACCTGAGTTTAAATTTAAGAGCGCCAGTGGGGATGAGGTTGCGATGCGGGATGCCAGCGAAATCGACTGGTCTAATCAGCCATCAACTAAGAAGCCTACCAGTGGGGGCGAAGTCGCCATGAGCAAAAACGATCATGATGGTGATATCGATTGGGAAAACGAAGAGTAAGGCTGGCAATTGACAATAATTTATTGTCAATTGCCATTTCATTATGCTTTTTCGATTTTGATGTTTTGTCTGTGAATTTGATATTTGCCAGAATTAGCCATTACTTGGCCGATAAACTGTTCAGGAATGTCTACAAACGTTTGATCATTTTGGATTTTGATAGCCCCAATGCGCTTTCCAGGGATTTTGGCGTGGAAAGCAATGGTGCCAACAATATCGTTCGGGCGCACCCCATCTGCTTTACCAGCTTTCATGATGAGGCGAACCATTCCTTTTTCATGGGAGCGTTTGGAGACTTTACGGCCGTTTTCACCGCCACCTCGAGGTCCACTCCGTCCCCCTTTAAAATCACCACGATTTCCGCTTCTGTCCCGTCGCCGACGAGGTTCGCGGCTGGCTTCCGTGACATTCTCATCAATACGCGGAATTGGGCGCTGTTTTTCTTCCGCGCGAGCCAGCTTAAGCGCAATCGCCGCGAGCATCACTGGATCGTGTCCTCGCTCAATAAGCGCATTGACCAACTCTTTTTCACGGCTGCAGCGGCCCCGCTTGATCCAAACCTCCATCTTATCCATCAGTTGCGTTTCACGATGGGCTTGAATTTGCTCGATAGTGGGGAGCGTCGTTTTGGTCACCTTTTTACGCGTATATTTTTCAATTTTGCGTAGACGCCACATCTCTTTTGG
>JBCCFD010000120.1:0-17347 GCA_039029915.1 Chloroflexota bacterium | reverse complement strand
GTCAGCTAAAACAAAACACATCTTTAGCCGTTTGGCCCACCATCCATAATTGTCTTTGGCGAGCTTATCCCAGTTGTAAAGCGGGTTGCCCCAGCGCTGGCCTGTTTCACTAAAATAGTCGGGGGGGACACCCGCGACGACGGTTGGGTTGCCTGCCTCATCTAAGAAGAAAAGCTCTCGATTAGCCCATACATCTGCGCTATCAAAAGCCACAAAGATGGGAATATCACCCACAATTTGGATACCATTTTGGTTAGCGTATGCTTTTAACGCTAGCCACTGCTCAAAAAAGAGAAACTGTAAATATTTGTGGAACCGGATTTCAAGGGTTAATTTTTCAGCCCACCGTTGCATTGCCTCCGGATGCCGCATGGCGATATCTTTGGGCCACGTGTTCCATACGCCACCTTCTTGCTCAACGTGATGGTTCTTAAGCGCCATAAAAAAGGCAAAATCGTCTAGCCACGCGCTTTGAGCGTTGCAAAAAACATCAAGAGCTTCTCTTTGAACGGCCGTTCCCTTCGATTCAAATGTTTCAAATGATTGTTTGAGTAAACCTAATTTGTATGGAATCACTGGACCAAAATCGGCTTCGTTTTTGGGGAAATTGGGCACGTATTGAACGGCCGTTTCTGGTAATAAACCCTGATCGACCAATTTTTGAGGACTGATCAAAAGCGGGTTTCCAGCAAAGGAGGAAAAGCTTTGATAAGGTGAGTCCCCATAACCTGTTGGGCCAAGCGGTAATAATTGCCATAAAGATTGTTTGCTTTCTACCAAGAAATCAACAAATTGATACGCTGATTCTCCAAAGTCACCAATACCAAACTTGCTTGGCAGTGAAGTGGGGTGTAGTAAGACCCCCGAAGAGCGAGGAAATTGCATAAAAAAGAATCCAAAATTTTTATCAGTCGTTACTTACATGCTCATAGCTCAGTGCGCGTAACGATTGTTTGTTACCCAAAAAGGGTTCTTGCAATAGCCCATTCGTAGAGCTGTTCATATCCATGGGCTGAATTGCCCCATGAAAAATCGGTTGACATGCCATTGTGCTGGATTTGATGCCAGCGCATTTTATCAACATTGAACACATAGATTGCTCGTGATAATGCATCCCAGAAGGCGTCGCCCGAATAATCACCAAAGACAAAGCCATTGTGTCCTTCCTGTACGGTATCCGCCAAGCCACCCGTGGCGCGAACGACAGGCACTGCCCCATATCGCATGGCAATCATCTGGCCAAGTCCGCACGGTTCAAACAGTGAGGGCATCAAGAAAATATCACATCCACCATAAATCAGTGGGGCAAACCCAGCATTGTAGGATAGATAGGCCGTCATTTTGGAAGGATAGGCCTGAGCAAAGTTGGCCATCATCTGTTCGTATTGGCTGGCCCCAGTGCCCAAAACAATAAATTGAGCCTCACCTGCAAAATTGTTTAGCAACCTATGCAAGACATGGCCAGTCAGGTCGAGCCCTTTTTGCCAATCGAGGCGCGTGATCATGGCGATAAGTGGAATATCATCTCTTTGAGGGAGACCGCTGTGATTTTGTAAAGCGTGACGGTTGTGAATGCGGTTGTGAATGTTGCTGGCACTAAACTGGCTTGGAAGCCGCGTATCAATTGCTGGGTCCCACAGATCGACATCTAAACCGTTTAGAATGCCGTGTAGGTCAAACTGCCGGTGTCGCAGCAGGCCATCCATACCGGCGCCCCCCTCGACCGTGGTGATTTCACGAGCATAGGTCGGGCTAACGGTATTCACCATTGTGGCATGGTAGATGCCGCGCGCCATGAAGTTAACCTGACCAAACGCTTCTTCAGCCAGTGAATGGGATTGAACGCCCATGTATTCAAAGATGTTCCAATCTGTTCTGCCTTGATGGGCCAAGTTGTGGATGGTAAAAAGTGAGGCGATGCCTTGAAAGTGGGGCAGGCCCTGCCCGGCAGTTGACAGCCAAGTTAGGGCGGGTGCCGTGTGCCAGTCGTGGGCATGAACAATATCAGGTTTCCAATTAAGTACGGCCGTTAATTGCAGGGCAGCAATGCTAAAAAAAGCAAAGCGATATACATCATCATCGTACCCATACAGCGTATCTCGATTAAACAGGTTTTGTTCAGCAATGAAGTAGACGGGTACATCGCTATTGGGTAAGGTGCCGGTAAAAACGCCAGCAGGTAATTTGCCGACGCCCAGCTCAACCTCTAAGCTAATATCTGAGGGCGTCACGTCCGGATAACCTTCCTCAATGTTTTTATAGGCTGGCATAGCGATGCGGACATCGTGCCCCAATTTGCGCAATGCCTTGGGTAATGAGTTCCCAATATCGCCTAACCCACCTGTTTTAGCATATGGATCAACCTCAGCGCTGATGAACCATATTTTTAACTGTTCTGCCATACTTCTCGTTTTCTCCGTTTGGAATTGGTAAACAATTGTGAGCTAATGATCAATCATCATTCATGGGACTTCTATATTTTCCCTGATTTGTGACATGTTTACAAACATGCATTTCAAGGAAAATTTGGTTTGTTGTACAATACGGCCGTTTTAGGAGAATGTGATGTCATTTCGGCGGATGCTACCTTTTATTTTAATCAACATTTGTGTCTCAACGGCCGTTGTTTTGGCTATCTTATTCTGGTGGGATAGTCGGCAGGCGGGTGTTGAGCCTGTGGTTCAGAACCCGACCAGCCCCATAACGGCAAACGCCACACCCACGAGCGGGCCAGTGGCAAACACGGAGAGTAATCAACCCCAACCAACCACGGCCCCAGAGTCAACAGAAGCCCCTCCGTTGCACATTGTTCAACCGGGAGATACGCTAGGGACCATTAGTCAATTATATGATGTGCCAATGGAAGACATCATGGAGGCCAACGGTTTGTTTGATGCCAATGTGATTTCGGTTGGGCAACAGCTGTTGATACCGGTTGAGGGGCTTATTGAGCCAACTGTTGAACCAACGGCCACCGAAGAGGCCGCTATTGTGCCAACCCCGATTGATACGCAACCCCCTCCAGAAAGTGGCGAAGCAATTGTTGAGATTTCTCAAATAACGGCCGTTAGTGATGTGGCTGCTGAGGCGATTCAAATTCGCAATGTGGGCACAAATTCTGTGGCTCTGCTGAATTGGAAAGTAGCCGATCAGGATGGATTCATCTACACGTTCGAGCAGCTGACGCTATTTGGTGACGGGGCTGGGATCATTCTGCACTCGCGCTCTGGTGTAGACAGCGTGACTGAAGTTTTTTGGGGGTTAGAAACGGCCGTTTGGAGCCCCGGCGAAATCGTTACCTTGCTTAACGCAGACGGGTCAATTGTAGACACATTGACCATTCCTGAAGAATAAAAAATGAGACGAGGCATAGTCGATAAAAAGGGAGAGCAGTTTGCTTACCTTGAAGGTGACATTTTGTTTACCATTGAAGGCGAGCGCTCGGGCCGTTTGGGCAAAAGCTATATTTTTGATTTAGCTAATAATAAAGTTTGGCGCGTTGTGGGGGACGGCATTTACACGCTAGATGGCAATCAGTCAATCGGATTTATCATGTCGGCTCCAAAGCGCCAAGATTGGTAGCGCAGTAGCTAAAAAAAGGAAATTCTTATGAGATTAGGCGCACACATTAGCGCAGCGGGTGGTTTATTCAAATCATTTAAACGAGCGGAAGAGGCCGGCTGTGATTCGATGATGGTCTATACAAAAAGTAACCGCCAATGGAAGGCGAAACCTATTAATGAGGAAGATTTAACAAAATATAAAAAAGAGGCTGAAAAGTATAGTCATATTTTCCCCGTTGCTGTTCATGCCAGCTATTTAATCAATATAGCTTCGCCCGATGATGCACTTTGGGAAAAATCATACCTAGCCTTAAAAGATGAATTTGAACGAGCCGCCTTATTTGACCTACCTTTCATCACTTTCCACCCGGGCTCGTATGTGAAAAGTAGCCCAGAGCAAGGATTAGAACGCATTGCTAAAGGGCTGAAGCGGCTTGTGGAAGAGACGTCTGATTCAATCCAAGGCACCATCTTGTGTTTGGAAACAATGGCTGGCCAAGGCACCAATATTGGGGCTGAGTTTGAACATCTTGGTTACCTGTTAGAAGCGACTGATTATGCACCACAGCTTGGTGTTTGTTTTGATACATGCCATGTCTTTGCTGCTGGCTACGATATTCGCTCTCCAGAAGCCTACGCTAAAACAATGGCGGAGTTTGATAACATCGTTGGGCTTGAACATATTAAATGCTTCCATTTCAATGATAGTAAATTTGATTTGGGCGAAAAAAAGGATCGCCATCAGCATATTGGAAAAGGACTTATCGGCACTGAAGGGTTTGCCAATTTTGTGAATGATCCCCGCTGGAAAGATCATCCTGCCCACCTAGAAACACCCAAAACTGAAAAAGATGATGATGGGAATGAAACCGAAATGGACCCCGTTAATTTAGCAACGCTGCGTGGTTTAATTCAATGATCCTTGTCGATGCACACCTTGATTTAGCCTATAACGCCATCAACAATGGCCGCCTTCTCCAGCAACCTCTCAACGATTTACGTCAGTCTGAAGGGCGTAAGCCTGAGGCTGGCATCGCGACAGTAACGATCCCTGAAATTAAGAAGGCTGGCATTGGCCTGATTTGTGGGTCAATTTTTGCCCTTCCGGCTGGCTCGGCTGAGGGTGATCCGCTTTGCTACACCAATCAGGATGAGGCGTTTACGCTAGCGATGCAGCAGTTTGACTACTACTACCGTCTTGCTGATGAAGATGAAGCGATACGACTGGTGACGAATAGTGATATTCTACAAGAGGTCGTTGAATCGTTTGAACTGGGGAATGAGCGGCTCTTGGGTATTATTCCGATGATGGAAGGCGCAGACCCAATTCGTGATCCGCAGGAGCTTGAGCTGTGGGTTGAGCGAGGGCTTAAAGTAGTTGGCCTAGCGTGGGATGATACCCGCTATTCAGCAGGCGCGTGGCGCGGGAGTCGCTTTGATTTAACGAAAGATGGGTATGCTTTATTGGAAATCATGGCTGAATTCAATGTCATTCTTGACTTATCGCATATGAATGAGAAAGCATCGTTGTTAGCTCTTGAACGATATGAAGGAACGGCCGTTGCCACCCACAGCAACTGTCGTCAAATCAACAAATCAGATGAGCGTCATTTAACCGATCAACAAATTCGGATGCTAGGTGAGCGGGGCGGCATTATTGGCATCGTTCCTTACAATCGATTTCTGAGGGCTGGTCATAAAAAGGGAGACCACAAAGAGCTGGTGACACTCGATCATATCGTGGCCCACATTGACCATATTTGCCAGCTTTTAGGCTCCGCTAAACATGTCGGCATTGGCTCCGATTTTGACGGCGGCTTTGGGTACAAAGATATTCCACACCCAATGAATTCCATTGTCGATCTGAACCTCATTTATCCGAAACTCAAGGAGCGAGGGTACAACACTGAAGACATTGAAGGTATTCTGGGTCATAATTGGCTCCGTCTTTTTAAGCGATCATTTGAGTAAAAACCTACCCAGCTTAAAGCTGAAAACGAAGCCTGATAGTTGACTGACCGGTTGACGTGCTGACAACCTGTAAATCCAAAGGATATGGAATGAAAATTGAACACTTTGCAATCAACGTTAAAGAGCCACAAGCGATGGCTCAATGGTATGCTGAGCATTTAGGCTTAACGATTATTCGGGCAGATGAAACCCCACCTTTTATTACCTTTTTGGCAGATGACAATAATCAGACTCTATTAGAACTGTACGCCAACCCAAACGGTGAATATATCGACTTTGCCAACCTGACCGTCTTTACGTTCCATATCGCTTTTTCAGTACCAGATATGGCGGGAGAATGTGTTAGGCTAATCGAAGCTGGCGCAACTTCAAAAGGGGATGCTATCACACTGGGAAATGGGGACAAAACACAATTTGTACAGTGCCCGTGGGGCGTAACGATTCAGTTTCTAGAGCGAATCAATCCGCTGTTTCCAGACTAGCTATTGATTTCAAATAAAGTGCCCACAGATTGCACAAATTTCATAAATAGGACTTACGCAAATAGCGGTCACTGAGCCTGTCGAAGGGTTAAGAAAGTCACTTCGACAGGCTCAGGGTGCGTAAGTCCTGATAGATACAAACTGATTAAATCTGCGGAATCTGTGTAATCGGTGGACGTGGCTCTTCTTTAATTCCAAATTTTTGTCAGACAGCAAGTAAGAGCTTGACCTCTTTTAAAATGGCTACAAAATCTGATTTAATGCCTCTTCCAACGTTGCAACTGACCGTTCGACATTGTGCAGCTTGTCTAATCCAAATAGCCCAAGTCGGAAGGTTTGGAAAGTATCAGGTTCATCGCAGGCCAGAGGCACGCCTGCCGCAATTTGCAAGCCGACCTCTTTGAATTTAGAACCGGATTTAATCCCCACGTCATCAGTGTAGCTAACGACTACCCCTGGCGCTTGGAACCCTTCTGCTGCGACACTTTTGAAGCCTTTGCTTTCCAATAGCTCACGCACTTTTTCGCCCAATTCCAGCTGTTCAGCCTTCACTTTGTCAAAACCATATGCTTCGGTTTCTTTCATGACATCCCGAAAGCTTGTAATCGCATCCGTTGGCATCGTGGCGTGATAAGCGTGCCCCCCGTTTTCGTACGCTTGCATAATTTGATGCCATTTTTTGAGATCGCAGGCAAAGCTTGTGCTGTTTGTTTCTTCCAAATAATCAAGCCCCTGCTGGCTCATCATAACTAAAGCCCCAAATGGGGTGCCGCTCCACCCTTTTTGCGGAGCGCTAATTAACACATCCACACCCACGGCTTCTATATCGACCCAGACTGTCCCTGAAGCGATACAATCCAAAACGAATAGCCCACCAACCTCATGGACCGCATCCGCCACCGCTTTTAAATAATCATCTGGGAGCATCATGCCGGCGGATGTTTCAACATGAGGGGCAAACACAACGTTTGGCTTTTCAGCTTTTATTGTCGCGACAACCTCATCAATGGGTGCTGGGGCAAAGGGGGCTTGGTGCTCATCGGCAACCATTTTTGCTTTCAACACGATCGATTCTGATGGAATATGCCCCATGTCGAAAATTTGACTCCATCGGTAGCTAAACCAACCGTTGCGAATGACGAGGCATTTTTTCCCCGTGCCAAATTGCCGGGCGACTGCCTCCATGCCGTAAGTGCCACTACCGGGCACAATGGCGACGCCCTTTGCGCTGTAAACAGATTTTAGCGTTGATGAAATGTCATTCATTACCGTTTGAAATGAAGTCGACATATGGTTCAAAGCACGGTCGGTATATACAACTGAATATTCTAGCAATCCATCAGGGTCGATATCGGGAAGTAGTCCGGGCATGGGGGTCTCCTGTTATATTATTTTGATATTGTATGGAAGTATAGAGAAAACGGGGGAACTTTCAATAAAGTCAGGTTTTTAATTTCGGCTACAATCAGGGAATGTTTGAAGCAATTGATTGGCAACAAGTGTTGCTTATTGGAGGCATCTTGTTTGCAGCAACGGTTGTGGTTCGATTAGCTGGATTTGGCGGTTCATTGGTTGCCATGCCGTTGATTGTACCATCACTTGGTTTGGCCGTTTCTGCAGCCCTGATGAATTTGTTTGGTGTGACCAACTTCTCCTTCGTTATTTTTCAACAGTGGCGGGATTTAACCTTTGGTGATGTGTGGCGCATCATTTTGGCTGGGGCTTTGTTTTACGGGGTTGGGATTTGGATGGTGGTGTACATCCCAGAATCGGTCATGCGCTTTGGTTTAGGTGTGATCTGTATTTTGTTTGCCCTATATGGTTTGGCAAAATTGCCTTTCCCTCGTCTGATGCATCCGATTTGGGAATGGGCAACAGGAGTGTTTGCGGGCTTGTTTGGTGGCGCTTTTAGCGTAAGTGGTGTACCAGCTATTCTTTATGCAAGTACCCAAGATTGGGAGCCTGTACGGTTTCGATTAAATATGTTTACATTTTTTTTGTCGATGTCGTTTATCGGAGTGATTCTGCGAATTTTTGCTGGTCAAATTACGGGTGAACTGATTGCAATTTGGCTAACGGCCGTTCCCTTCCTTTTCGCAGGTATTCGCTTAGGTGAATTTTTAACCCGCTTTGTATCTCGAGAACAGTTTCGTCAAATTGTACATGTATTACTGATTATTTTAGGCGTTCGAATGATCAACTCAGCGTTAGGATAAACTCCTCAACTTCAGACTGGCGTCCATTGGCAAATCCTTTATCCTCGCCGCTGATGATAAACCCATTTTTTTCTAGAACGCGCTTCGATCCCACATTATCCTTGACGATTCTGGCAAAGATGGGACGTATCGCTATCTCATCGAGAAAGAGTTCTACAGATTTCGTGGCCACCCCTTTGCCCCAGTCTGCTTTATCAATCCAATAGGTTAATTCGGGGTTGCCAAACCAGCTGTGACAGAGGATGTGACCTGAAACACGGCCGTTACACAAAATCGTCCTTACCGTAATCGAACTATCTGCTAGCACCCTATTCCAATGGGCTAGAAACTTCTCTTTATTGGTCGGGTCCTCCGCTACAAAAGCGGCCATGGTGCGAGCCTCGGGGTCTTGTTGGTGAATAAAAAAGTGGTCTAAGTCGTCTTTTTCAAGCGGGCGTAATGTGATTGTTTGATTATTCATGAGATTGGGAGATTGGATTTTAAATTTTCAATCTCTTACGTGTGCCGAAGTTTCTAATTTGTAAACTCTGTTAGATAAAAGCTTCGGAACCTCGAGAAAACGAAGTTATTAGCCGCCGTATTATTCAAAGCAGGCAGGCACTTCGTTTCACTCAATCTTTAAAATGGCACGGTCATGTTTAAATTCTCTTTTAACAGCGTTTCTAAATAAGGTGTTACCTGCCACATTGCTTTGAGGGCGTTGTACTCTTCAAGAAGCTTCGGATCGGCCGGATGGTTTGATTTTTTGGCTCGAATGAGAAGATTCTTGCCGGTATGCTCGGTTGAAACAAACTCGACGATATCAGTTTGATACCCCATCATCTTTAAAATAAGGGTGCGGAAGTTATCGGTTAATATGTCGCCAAGACGCTCCTTCAAGGGACCTTGCTTCATTACGGCCGTAAAGGGACTGGGGCTTTTTTGCTTGGCTAGCTGGGCTTGTAGATGATGATGACAGCAAGGGGCGACAAAAATCATTTCACTGTTCCATTTGAGCGCTCGAGCAAGGGTTTCATCCGTTGCTGTATCGCAGGCGTGTAAGGCGAGTACCATGTTGGGGGGGCTTTGTGGCTCAAAATCTATGATGGTAGATTGCTGAAACGTTAAACCATGCCAACCAAGCTCTTCTACTTGCTCAGCGCGTCTATCTAAAAGTGACTTCGTGACATCGATTCCAACCATTTCTAAAGGAACGTTTTGCAGTTTGTGAAGATAGTAGTAAACGGCGAAAGTGAGGTAAGCGTTACCACAGCCGCAGTCGACAATGTTGAGCGGCTTGGTGGGGTCGAAAACGGCCGTTTCCAATATTAGCTTTAAAAATTCATTGATTTGCTTAAACTTGCCTTGACGATCCGCCCGCACCTTTCCATCTTTGGTCATGATGCCAATTGTCTGTAAGAATGGATCGGGCTGATTATTGGGCAATAACAAACTTTTCTGCCGATCGTGGCTTAACGACCAGGGGGCTGATTTTTGATGCTTTTTGTGCCGATGGACGATGGCTTTACCCTTTTTACTGATTTGAATTTGCAAATCTTGCCCCTGCATTTGCACATGAATGTTGCGAAACGGCAAATTGACCAATTCCGTCACCTTTGAAGATAACTCATTAAATGGGTAATTCTTTGTTACATCCTTTCTTTGGTCGAAGTGGGACACCTGTAAATGACGCTTATTTTTAAGCAAGACAGGCCGAGCCACAACCTTCTTCCACAAGATATCCTGACCTTTTTGTGGATTGCTAAAGGTGGCTTTGATAAACGCCTGTTCATCTAAAATTGATTCCGTTACAAGCTGTCGATAATCATCCATTCTCTAAATTGTCTACGACTCCATAATTTAAGCAAATTATATTACATAGGACTTACGCAAATAGCGGTCGCTGAGCCTGTCGAAGTGACTTTCTTAACCCTTCGACAGGCTCAGGGTGCGTAAGTCTTGTTACAATAAGCTCATTATTAGATACTTTGCCCCTAAAAGGATGTCCTATGTCTCAAGCAATCTTTGGAAATATTGAACAACTCTTAAAGAATATGGCCGCTGATGACCCACCTAAAAATGTAATTTCCGGGTCTCCTACAACACTTTATGGCGAACTACTATCCCAAGACGGCTTAGATGTTGGCGTTTGGCGCTGCACGGTTGGGACGTGGGAAATCACTAATTATTCAATTAATGAAGTGATGCTTATGCTTTCTGGTAAAATGCGGTTAACCGACAGCAGCGGACATAGCAAAGATTTGGCTAAAGGTGACCTGTTTTTTATTCCGAAAGGCTGGCGTGGCACGTGGGAGGTGGTTGAGGAGATGGAGAAGGTGTATGTCATTATGAGCTAGAAGCTAGAGGCTTAAAGTCTACAAATGAATAGCGTCCATCAGCGCCCACGGAATCGTTCCTTCAGGAATTTGCTCAAGAGGAAAGTCCCCCTTTTTCCACATCCCCGCTAACTTTACCCAATGCTTTTGGACGTGCTCATTTTCCATGACATCAGCTACAGCTTGCTCACTCACAAATTCAATGATTTCAACGATGAATTCAGGATTCTTTTTGCTTGCCATTCGAATGATTGGCTGAGTTGTAATTAATCCTTCGTCCCGATAGGCTAACTCAGTTGCTACCAGTTCATCTAGAAATTTCTGTTTGTGATGCTCGTCTATTTGATATGAAGCTAACATATATTGACTATTGGACATATAACCTCTTCAGAACTTACACACCCTGAGCCTGTCGAAGGGTTAAGAAAGTCACTTCGACAGGCTCAGTGAACGCTATTTGCGTAAGTTCCACTCTTATAAAAAGTTTAAAGTTCTTGTTCGAGTTGACCCTCTTGTAAGCGTTCCAAATAGCCGTCGCCCCAAGTGCGTAAACTAAATATGATAGGCCGAAGCGTTTGACCGTAATCAGTCAATGAGTATTCCACTTTTGGTGGGACCTGCTTATAAACTTCTCGGTGCACAAGACCAGCCGACTCTAGCTCACGCAAGCTAAGTGTCAGCATTCGTCGCGTGACGTTTGGTATTCGTCTTTGCAATTCACCAAACCTTTGGGTGCCTTCAAAAAGATGAAAAAGAATAACACCTTTCCATTTGCCACCAATCACATCCAAAGCTGCTTCAACTGAACAATCATAGTCAGAAGCTTGCTTTTCAATACCCTTTTTTGGCATATCATTTCCTTAGTTACATTTTTGAGCCTATGTAACAATAATGTGCGTACTTGATTTACTGTACATTAGTGCAAAAATAGGGCAGAGTCAACTTGTTAAGTGTTCCGAAGTTTCCAAATTGAAAACCAAGCTAGATAAAAGCTTCGGAACCTCGAGGAAATGAAGATTATAACTGCCGATTTATTCAAAGCAGGAACTTTGTTTCGCTTTATACAAGTTATGGGCTGAGGATATCTTTGGAGAAATTTGTTACCGAGCATGGAAAAGAAAGCGCATAAAGAACAGTTTCAAAGAATTAATCGTGGATACAACACAGTGTTTAGGCATGGGCGTCTATCTGTTGGGCTTGTTGTGCCGATTGAAAATTATACGCACACTGCTGAACCTGAGATGGTACGTCATATAGACCGAATTCAACTGGCTGAGAAACTAGGATTTTCGGCCGTGTGGCTTCGGGATATTCCGTTTAATGTCCCTTCGTTTGGGGATGTTGGCCAGATGTTTGATCCCTTTGTTTATCTTGGGCTTCTGGCTGGCCAGACGAGCCAGATTGCCCTCGGCGTTGCCAGCATCATTTTACCTTTGCGTCACCCTGCTCACGTTGCGAAGTCTGCTGCAACTGTTGATGCCCTTTCAGACGGACGCTTGGTTCTTGGTGTTGCCTCAGGGGATCGTCCACAGGAGTTTCCAGCCCTCAATTTCCCTTTTAACAGTCGCGGCGAAAAGTTTCGAGACAGCTTTGAGTACATTCGGAACATGAGCCATAAGCAACCGATTTTTGAAAACAGTTTTGGTCAGGTTAATACGGGCATGGATATGCTACCGAAACCAACTGCGAATAGGCTACCTCTCTTAATCACGGGAGGCAGTCAACAAAGCATGGACTGGATTGCTCAAAATGGGGACGGATGGATGATTTATCCACGCAACGTGGGGCAACAAGCGCAAGTTATTACTGATTATCAAACAAGAGTTGAGGCAGCAGGCCGGCCAATTCAGCCCATTCTCCAGCCACTTTATATCGATCTTGTTGAAGATTCCGATGCCACACCTCAGCCTATTCATTTGGGGTTTCGGTCTGGCACAAAGGCACTGCTGAGCTATATGAAGTCATTGCAGGAAATAGGCGTGAATCACCTTGCCTTGAACTTGCGTTTTAACAGTGCCGATATTGAATCAACGATGAAGCGATTGGCTGATGAGATTTTGCCAATGTTTGCTGAATGATGGAGTAACAAAATGTCAAAAACGATATTGATCACAGGATCAACTGATGGAATTGGTTTGGAAACTGCAAAGATGCTGTTTGGGTTAGGCCATACGATTTTGCTACACGGCCGTAACCCAGCAAAGCTAATAAAAGCTGAAAATGCTTTAGCGGAAATGAACAAAGATGGACAGATTAACGGCCGTGTTTACCAGTACGTGGCTGATTTTTCTGATATGACGGCTGTGGCAACAATGGCGAAAGTGATAAGTGAAACACATGAGCATCTTGATGTGCTCATTAATAACGCTGGGATTTTCAAAACATCAACACACGTTACAAAAGATGGTCTCGACGTGCGCTTTGCCGTGAACACGCTTGCCCCGTATTTGTTAACAAAGCGGCTGATGCCTAAGATGGGGTCAACGAGCCGAGTTGTGAATTTGTCTTCTGCCGCTCAGGCGACCGTCAATCTCAATGCCTTGACCGGCCAGATTCGAATAGATGACCAGATGACAGCCTATGCTCAGAGCAAACTCGGTATCACCATGTGGTCTAAAGCGATGGCGGATTCAGTGGGGGTTCAGGGGCCGCTTATTATTTCAGTGAACCCCGGTTCATACTTAGGCACCAAGATGGTCAAAGAAGGATTTGGGATGGCGGGAAAAAGTGTCGAAATCGGCGTCGATATTTTAACGCGTCTGGCCTTAGCCGATGAATTTGCTTCTGCAGCGGGACGCTATTTTGACAATGATTCTGGTCAGTTTGCCATATCTCATCCAGACCTGCAGAACCCTCAAAAATTAGAGGCTCTTGTCCGTTCAATTGAGGAAACAATCGAAAAGTTGTTGTAATTTGAAAATACGGCCGTTCACTACCAGCTGGTGTTTTATTTTGTTGATTGCAAAAACGGCCGTGTTCCCCTTATTCATACTTTAAACTTGAACCCAAAACATTGTCAGGCTATCATTTGACTGACCTAGAGTGATGAACCCACCCTGATTTGGGCAACAACATTATTTGTTTTGCTATTGAACATGATCACCTCATCAACAAGCTCTACCATAAAATGATGACCTTGATCTGTTATGAAGTGCCAAGCAAGAATTTGTTGTCCATTATATTTGTGGGAGGGATCACCTGCCGTAATCTTTTCTAGTTCTTGGTTTGCTGCTTCACATAGCTTGCGAATTAAATTTGCGTAGCGGGGTTGGGCATCCAATGCAGCTTTTTGGCGCGATTCAAATTCCTTGTTGGCATTTTTAGCCATTTTGATCCGCTCATCCCATTCCTCTTCTTCTAAAACAACCAGGTTTTTATGATTTAATAACCAATGATGATTGAAATAAATCAGGTTTTCACTTTCTTGAAGGGCAAAAAAATCGTCGTCAAATGAGCTAATGAGGTCTCGCTCTAAGCTTTCACCCCAATAATCACTATTTAAGAACGTTTGCAGTTGGGATAACTCAAGATTATCTAATTGATTGGATAATTTCTCGAAAAGGGCGAGATTTTCAGTTGCACCCATTGCGGCTAACCCAGTCCGGACATAATCAATGACGTCTTCGTTCCATTTTGAGTTATATACAAATTGAGAAAAACCACCGTTTTTCATTTGTACCAAATAATAATCAACGTAATAGCTTCGCAACCCATCTTGAGAAACTTCATTTGAGGTTAAATACACTTCGAATAACGCATTTAAAAACTCGATATTAGAAATGATGAGAGCATATTTATCTATATTAAAAAAGCTTTCTTTTGATACGACAATTTCATTCATCCGACTATTGTGAAGCTTGTTTGAATTCCCAAGATAGACGTATTAGCGTTCCGAAGTTCCTGTTTTGCATAAAAAAAGGCCATAAACTTCGTTTCACTCAACCGTTCCGAAAATTCTCCACATCAGATTTGCGATAGACGTTATCACCCCGCATCGACCTCTTTATTTTCCAATGCTCAATTGCTTCTGCGCGGGTTGCGGTTGGGTTATCTTCTAAAAAATCTCTGATGTATCTGTTGTATTCAAATTGAGGAGCAATATTCTTTTTATCTTTTTTGGCCTTTTTGTTTTGATTAATTTCGTGCCACGCTTCAATCGCATCCCCCAAGGTTTTCCCATGATTGCCTTTCATCCAGTTCATAAACGGGACGCTGAATTTAAAGCGGTTGCCGATATGCGCTGTAAAAAACGTGCGCACATTCTCACTATTTTTGTAATTGTCTGTGATAATTGTTTTAACGGTCAATGGCTCATTGTTCCAATCGAAGTTAGATATCGCTTTTGGTTTTTTTGGTTTTGATTCCTTTCTACCGGTTGTTAAATAGGATTCAATGCGGTCTGCAATTTCTAACTTTCCACCCTGTCGACTGAGCCCTTCAGCTCGACAGAACTCAACGAGCTCTTTCTTGAGCCAATAGAAATCTCTAAAATCTGCAACTGAAATCTCTTTTGTCAGTTTGGGTCTTTGGTTCATAAATTTTCCTTACGTGATTTAGGTACTACAGTTTTGTCTGCCTTGATTTGATGGATGAAATATGACCAAACTCCAGACGGCCCCTGAGGTTCTGACCGTTTCAATATCCCTTATTTCCCGCCGGACTGAACAGCAGGCTCTCCTGCTGATAGAAGAATAGTATTCCCATCTGGATCATTGATCATGGCAAAGTAAGTGTTGAGAGGCGTGTGGTAGGGGGCGAAATGGGATTCGTATCCATAATCCACAAGCTCTTGATATTTAGCATCAACCCCTTCAGGGTTTTCAAGATAGAACTCTAAAACGATCCGATAGCCTCCGACCGCGGGTGATTTGTTTGGGTCCCACATCTGATTGAGGCGGTTAGAGTGAAGGAAAAAAGTGAGGTCATTCATTTTGACCTCAACGTGCTGCTGATTCTCGCTGCCATCGGGTAGCTCAACCCCGAGGCGTCGATAAAACTGAACGGATTTGGCCATATCTTCGACCATAATACCAACCATATATAGATTTAAAGACATCACTACTCCCTAATTTGTGCAAATGTTTTTGCATTTTCAGTTTTTTATGAAATGGAATACTTAAGCTGCTTTGGCAGCAGAAGCGGTCACACGTTTTAAGCTTTGTAAGAGAACTCGTCCGGGTCCAGTTAACTTTGTCATGAAAAGACCTTCACCGCCAAAGACGATCCGTCTCAAGCCGCCAATACCTTGTATATCATAATCAACCGATTCAGAAAAAGCAGCTACGTTGCCTGTGCTAACCAGAATAGACTCATTTTTATTCAGGTGATAATCGATAAAATCCCCTGAACCGTGGACTAAAACAGTGCCATCTCCCGAGATTTTTTGCAGAAAGAGGCCCGCGCCACCAAAGAGGGCTGCGCCTGCTCGGCGTGCTACGATGACGTCGATATCTATTTTTTTACCAAAAGCGGCCGTGAAAGACCCTCGGGTGGTGATGACAGCCCCTTCATCTAAATTCCACGTTTTGATTTTGCCCGGTTGATTAGATGCCAGGGTTGCTTTTTGACCATCGCGCGTCGCTTGAATATAGGTCAAGCTAATCCCCTCACCCGAGAATACGCGCCGCACAGCACCCTCCACTCCGCCAGGTACCTTCAGTGTCCATTGAATATCTGGATCAAATGCCATTAACGAGCCGCGACTTCCCCAACAGTTGTCCCCTTTGTCGAACGTTAGGTTGGCGACTTGAGCCAATTCACCATCAATTGAATACTGCATGGTTAATCTCCTTTTCTTGCTTTTGAACAATTGTAGCGGTTGGCGACTTTTCTACCTCGAAAGCCTCGCCAAAGAGCTTGGTGTTGCCGTCGCGATCGACAAAAGCGTAGCCGCCCAGGCCCCTGACGACCGGTCCGTGCGGCATCTCGGCAAGCATACGATCCGGGGTCTGCGCGACCCGGTCGACGTCTGGTGCCTGGAGGTCGGTCCCGGCCGTTAGCCGCAGGCGCCTGCGCCCGGAAAAGCCTGAGGCGGGCAGCGGGCGGGCAATACCATCAGCACCAGCAAGGGTAGCAGGAGAAAGACAGTGGCGGTCATCCAGGCGGCCGGGCTTCGGCCTTTGCGCTCGGCGAGGCGATAGGCTGCCACGCCGGTGCCAAGGGCGACGACCAGAGAGATCACGAAGAAAGCCATCGAACGCCGCTCCTGCCTTGTCATGCCACCCACGAAATGTGGCCTCGTCGGCGCACGAGCGCAAGCCTGGTGCCGGTATCGCCGGGCGCGGCTGCTTGGCCGTTGTCAGGATGCTTCGAGCCCGCTACGGTCCCGCCATGCGAGAACAAAAAGGGAACATTCCGTACTACGCGTTCCGGCTCGAGGACCTGCGCGCCTGGCATGTCGTGGTGGCGACCTGCGGTCAATGCCGCCATGAAGCAGCAATCCGCCATCCCCTTTTGATCGGTGGCCGGCCACGACATCTGCGGCTGCGCGACCTCGAGTCCAAGCTGCGTTGCCGGCGGTGCGGCAACCAGCAGCACAACCGGTTCTCGGTGGGCATTGCGCGGCGCGACTAGATCGTTCCGGGTGATCCGCCTGGCACGACGGCACGTTGTATCACCCGATGCCTTCGCCTACCTTGGATCGGCGTCGGACGGAGAGATGCGCGATGTCCCTTGAGCAGCGCCGGCTGGCCGCGGTCGTGGCGGTCGATGTCGCCGGCTACAGCCGCCTGGTGGGCCTCGACGAGACGGGGACGTTGCACCGTCTGAGCGCCCACCGCAGCGAGCTGATCGACCCGCTG
>JBCCFD010000119.1:0-17512 GCA_039029915.1 Chloroflexota bacterium | reverse complement strand
GGAATTTTGAAGAGATAAGAGCTTGGCAGCAAGCGAGAATCTTGACAAAGGAAATTTATAGCCTAAGTGATGGCGAGAACTTCAATAAAGATTTTGGATTAAGAGATCAAATTCGTCGGGCATCGGTTTCCATCATGGCAAATATTGCTGAAGGGTTTGATTGTGATTCTCAAAAAGAGTTTGCAAGGTTTTTAGAAATCGCAAGGCGTTCGGCAGTAGAAGTACAGTCACTATTGTACGTTGCTTTAGATGTTGGCTACATTGAACAGAAAACGTTCAATAAATATTACGAAAATGCGCGCTCGACAAAAGCACTAATTGGTGGATTCAGGCACTCATTACTTAAAAAAGTGCATTCCTGACACCTGACACTTGAAACCTGAAACTATTTTCCACCGGAGGTAAAATGCAAGCTTTTACAAAACTAGACTCTAAAATGGTGGCATTGCCCACAGAAAATATCGACACTGACCAAATCATTCCAGCTCGATTTTTAAAAACGGTATCTAAAAAAGGCCTAGGGCTAAATCTATTTGCAGATTGGCGCTATAACGAAGACGGCACGCCAAAAAGCGAATTTATTCTAAATCAACCCCAAGCTCAGGGCGTTAAAGTCTTGCTCGCCGGTGATAACTTTGGCTGCGGATCAAGTCGTGAGCATGCCCCCTGGTCTTTAATGGATTATGGCTTCCAAGCCGTGATCAGCACCTCATTTGCCGACATCTTCCGCAACAATTCGCTCAAAAATGGGCTACTGCCCATTATCGTGGATGAGGAAACGCACAGACAGCTACTCAGTATTGCCGAGGAAGACCCCGATGCAGAACTTTCAATTGATTTGAAGACTCAAGCACTGACCTTACCAGACGGCCGTTCCGTCGAGTTTCCAATCGATGGCTTTAGCAAAAACTGCATGCTAGAAGGAATCGACCAGCTCGGATATCTCATGAAGCAAGCTGAAAAGGTGGAACAATACGAGGCGGCAAATCCGGCGCGAGTCGATCTATTTGAATAGAAAAGAGAAGAAAGAATGGGGAAGAGGTTGAGCGAGCCGCTCTCTTCTCTTTACTTTATTCTCTCTTCTCCCAAGGAGAGAAGATGTCACAAATCTTTATCTACGACACAACCTTGCGGGATGGCACCCAGCGAGAGGGGATATCACTCTCGCTTGATGACAAGCTAAAAATTGCCAAAAAGCTTGACGAGTTTGGTGTCCATTATATTGAAGGGGGTTGGCCGGGCTCTAACCCGAAAGATGTTGAATTTTTCGAGAAATTCCATCTGTTAAAGTTACAGCACGCAAAGGTGGCTGCCTTCGGGAGCACGCGGCGAAAAAATACAAACCCTGAGGATGATGCTAATCTGCGCTTACTCATTGAAGCGAACACGCCGGTCATAACGCTTTTTGGAAAAAGCTGGGATTTGCACGTTTCTGATGTTCTCCAAACTAGCATGGAAGAGAATCTGGCCATGATCGGGGATAGTGTAACGTATTGCAAATCACACGGGAAAGAGGTTATTTATGATGCGGAGCATTTCTTTGATGGGTATAAAGCCAACCCAGAGTATGCTCTGGCCACCGTAAAAACTGCCGCCGTCAACGGGGCCGATTCTGTGGTATTATGTGACACGAATGGTGGTTCACTACCGTGGGAGATTGAGGAGATATTTACGGCCGTTCGCGAAGCCCTTGGTCCCAATGTACAGCTTGGCATACACACCCACGACGACTCAGGTTTAGGGGTTGCCAACACCTTAGCAGGTGTCAAAGGGGGTGCAGTTCATGTTCAGGGAACCATTAATGGATATGGTGAGCGGGTAGCAAACGCCAACCTGTGCAGCATTATTCCAGATTTACAATTAAAAATGGGACACGACTGTGTATCTGATGAAAAACTCACTGGATTAACCGAACTGTCCCGATTTGTTGCCGATGTCGCCAATTTGGAAACAGACACCCACCAACCGTTTGTGGGGAGCAGTGCTTTTGTTCACAAAGGGGGCACTCATGTTGCGGCAATGCTGCGTAATCCTGAAAGCTACCAGCATATCGACCCTTTGGCCATAGGCAATGTGCAGAGGAGTGTTGTGTCCGAACTATCTGGTCGTGGAAATTTAATTGATAAAGCCAAACAATTTGGCATCAATACCGAAGGATTAGACCTTCAAAAAGTGCTAGCTGATATTAAATCGCTAGAAGCCACTGGCTTTACCTTTGAAGGAGCTGAAGCCTCGATTGAACTTATGCTGCGTCGCACGCACCCCGCCTATGTGCCGCCGTTTGAACTGCTTGACTACTCAGTTAATGTGATGCAGCGGAAAGGACGCGCCCTTAATGCAGAGGCCATCGTCAAAGTTCGTGTTGGGCCTAAGCGAATGCACACCGTCGCCGAAGGGAATGGCCCCGTCAACGCCCTAGACAAAGCGTTGCGTAAAGCACTCGTTGACGTTCACCCAAAATTGGCTGGCGTCAAGCTTATCGACTACAAGGTGCGCATTTTAGATGGGGAAAATGCTACGGCAGCCACCACACGCGTTCTGATTGAAAGCAAATTAGGCAATAAAATGTGGAGCACCGTCGGTGCCAGCCCAAATATAATTGAGGCAAGCTGGCAAGCATTAACTGATTCGATGGAGTATGCTTTAATAAAATAAATCGCAAATCACTTTATGAGCAAAAATAAACTGACCATCGCCAATACTGACTGGGCCCAGCAGATTAAAGAACTGGAGGCTCAACTGATTGAAAAAAGAGCAGAGCTTGTCGAAGCTGAGGCTGACTTAGCTGATAAGCTGGCTTCAATCAACTCCTTTGAGTACAAAATCCGGTCACGTTTGGGTGCCTATCTCACAAAACTAGAGTTAATTGACGAAGAAATCGAAGCCCTTCGGAAAAAGCTGCAGTGGCTAGGTGACAACTGGGATGAAGATGATGATGAGTTTAGCCAAATGGGCCAGCGGGCCACCGAAGAAGGTGAATATCGCTATCGGCAAGCCCCTAGTGAAAATCGGGAACGGGAACTGACCAAAGATGAGGCCAAAGAGCTCAAAAAACTTTACCGAGAGTTAGCCCGTCGTTTCCATCCTGATATGGCAATTGATGATGCCGATCGAGAGTATCGCACGCAAATCATGATGGCCATCAATGCGGCTTATGCAGCCGGTGACCTCGAAAAGCTTCAAAGCCTCGCCTTAGAGCCAGATTCTGTGAGTGCCGATGATTTCAGCAATAATGACAAGCTTAAAGCAGAAGCACTGCAGAGGGAGCTCGCTCGCATTTATCAACGATTAACTGAAATTAGCATTGAGTTACGCCGTCTGGAAAGACATCACACGAGCAAGATGATGCGTCAGTCAGAAATTATGGCCTCAGAGGGATTAGACTTTTTCCAACTCAAAGCAGATGAACTTCGTGAACAGCTAGCGGTTAAAAAAGTTGATCGAGACAATTTACAAACGCAAATTGACGAATTTGAAGGGGATTTAGGCTTTAGTGGCGATGAGTTTGCGGATGTCGTTTGGGATGTCTCACTTGAGCAATCACTCGGTGATGAAAATCTACCCCCAAACTATGATAAATACATACAAAAACGGCGAGACAATGTCTATTTTGAAGAAGACTTTGATGATGACATTGACTTTGACTAATTAAAAGGATGAAGGATGAAGGATGAAGGCAGAATATTCATCCTTTTGTCGTCGAACTTCTGCCTCTTCTTATGCACCCATCTGTAGAAAAATTTCAAAAAGCGGCCAACCAGCTAAGCTTAACGCTGAATATTATTGAGCACCAGGAGGCCACAAGAACGGCCGTTGAGGCAGCCAATGCCGTTAACTGTGATGTGGCTCAAATTGTGAAGAGCCTCTGCTTTATGGTGAATGATGAACCCGTCATGGCGTTGGTTTCTGGGCAAAATCAGCTTGATGAAAAAAGGCTAGCCCAGCTTTGTGAAGTTGGCCGAAAAAAGGTGCGTCGCGCGACGGCCGAGCAGGTAAAAACGGCAACCGGTTACTCGATCGGTGGTGTAACACCATTTGGACACGCCACTCAGATGAAAATTTTTGTAGACAATGATTTGATGGCATTTCCAACCATATGGGCAGCAGCTGGCACACCGAATGCGGTCTTTGAAATTGAGCCAGCTCTACTGCTTAAAACTTGTGGGGGAACGGCCGTTGATTTAAAAAAAGAGCGATGAGCTGTGAGCGATGAGCATCTAGCTTATAAAAAAACTCACAATCCACAGCTGATAATTGGAGAAGAACATGAACAACCAAATCACCCTCCTTCCTGGTGATGGCATTGGGCCAGAGGTCGTGGCGGAAGCCCAAAAAGTTTTAAATGCAGTTTCAGAAAAATTTAGCGTTGATTTTAGCTATGAAACCGGACTGGCCGGCGGTATCGCAATTGATGAAACGGGCAATCCCCTACCAGAAGAGACGCTTGGCAAATGTTTAAAGAGCCGTGGTGTCCTACTGGGGGCCGTTGGTGGACCAAAATGGAGCGATCCAACCGCTAAGGTACGACCAGAACAAGGACTGTTGCAATTGCGAAAATCGCTCGGTGTGTTTGCCAATATTCGGCCGGTGAAAGTGTTTTCAGCCTTGGCTGAGGCCAGCCCACTCAAAGCAGACCGCGTTGAAAATGTGGATATCGTATTCGTCCGCGAACTAACGGGTGGCATCTACTTTGGCACGCCACAGGGTCGGGAAGATGTAGCCGAGGGACGCAGTGGTTTTGACACCATGCGCTACAACGAAATGGAAATTCGTCGGGTGCTGCACGTGGCCTTTAAGCTCGCGCAACAGCGCGGCAAAAAAGTGACCTCGGTGGATAAGGCCAACGTATTGGCGACAATGCGCGTCTGGCGTGAAGTGGCTAGTGAAGTCGCCAAAGAGTATCCCGATGTTGAGTATGAAGATATTTTAGTGGATGCCATGGCGATGTATCTGATCAACCGCCCCAGTGATTTTGATGTCGTGGTGACGGGCAATATGTTTGGCGATATTTTATCCGATGAGGCATCGATGATTACGGGGTCGCTAGGCATGCTGCCTTCGGCTTCACTGGGAGAAGAAGGGGCCGTTGGCCTATTTGAGCCGATTCATGGCTCGGCTCCTGATATTGCGGGAAAAGGAATTGCTAACCCACTCGCCACAATTTTGAGCACGGCGATGATGCTTCGCTCAAGTTTTGGCATGAATGAGGCGGCTGTAGCGGTAGAAACGGCAGTTGATCAAGTCCTCGCCGATGGTTTTCGTTCTGCCGATATTGCCAAAGCTGGAGAGGCATCCATAGGCACTAAACAAATGGGGGATTTGGTGGTGGAGCGGTTTTTGAGATGAGGGAAAAGGAACACAGGGACAACCGCAGAACCACAGAATTGTACAGAGAACCAGTAAAAAACCTTTGTGTAACCTGTGGACCTGCCCAAAACGCTGTGTTCCTTCATCCGAGGAGAATAGAAATGACAGAACTCAATAAATACAGCAAAAACATTACCCAACCGAAAAAGCAGGGTGCATCTCAAGCGATGCTTTACGGTACAGGAATGACCCGCGAAGATATGAACAAAGCACAAGTAGGCATCGGGTCAGTCTGGTATGAAGGCAATACCTGCAATATGCACCTGCTTGATTTAGGAGCCAAAGTAAAAGATGGCGTCAGCCAAGCCGGGCTGATTGGCATGCGTTTTAACACCATCGGTGTCAGCGACGGCATCTCGATGGGGACCGACGGCATGAGCTACTCGCTCCAGTCTCGTGACTTGATTGCTGACTCGATTGAAACGATCATGGGCGCCCAGTGGTATGATGCCCTGATCGCCCTCCCCGGTTGTGACAAAAACATGCCTGGCTGCGTCATCGCTATGGGTCGGCTCAACCGCCCAGCAATCATGGTATACGGCGGCACAATTCGGGCAGGCTGTACCACTAAACATTCAAAACTGGATATCGTGTCAGCTTTCCAAAGCTATGGTGAATTTTTGGCAGGCACCATTACCGATCAAGAGCGGCAAGAGATTGTGATGAACAGCTGTCCTGGCCCAGGGGCGTGCGGGGGAATGTATACTGCCAACACGATGGGGTCAGCCATTGAAGCATTGGGTATGAGTTTGCCGTACAGTGCTTCCTATCCGGCCGAATCGCAAGAGAAAGAGAATGAATGTGTTGAGGCGGGCATAGCAATTTTGCAGCTACTTGAAAAAGATATCAAACCGCGCGATATTATGACCCGCGAGGCATTCGAAAACGCGATGGTTGTCACGATGGCGCTAGGTGGCTCAACGAACGCCGTATTGCACCTTATCGCTATGGCACGCTCGGTGGATGTCAATCTAACGATTGATGATTTCCAAGCGGTAAGTGACCGAGTACCGTTTTTAGCTGATTTAAAACCAAGCGGCCGGTTTGTAATGGAAGATTTACACGACATTGGCGGAACGCCAGCCGTGATGAAATTCTTGCTCGACCAAGGGCTCATGAACGGAGATTGTTTAACTGTAACCGGCAAGACTTTAGCAGAAAATTTAGTTGATGTGCCTGACTTCCCAGCTGACCAAGAGATTATGCGGCCAATGGATGATCCCATCAAAGAAACGGGACATCTTCAAATTTTGCGCGGCAACTTATCGCCTGAAGGTTCTGTTGCCAAAATTACGGGGAAGGAAGGACTGCTCTTCAAAGGCCCAGCGAATGTATTTGATTCAGAAGAAGATATGCTGGCTGCTCTTGAAGAGAAGAAAATTAATAAGGGTGATGTGGTCATTATCCGTTATGAAGGACCAAAGGGTGGCCCAGGAATGCCGGAAATGTTGACCCCAACCAGTGCTATTATGGGAGCGGGTTTGGGTAAACATGTGGCGTTAATGACAGACGGCCGTTTCTCCGGCGGCTCGCACGGATTTATCGTGGGGCATATTACGCCCGAAGCGCAAGAAGGTGGCCCGCTTGCCCTCGTGCAAAATGGCGACTTGATCACCATCGATGCCGACAACAACCTGCTCAATGTCGATTTGACCGATGACGAACTCGCCACCCGCCGCGCCGCCTGGATTATGCCGCCGTACAAAGCCAGCCGGGGCACGCTCTATAAATACATCAAAAACGTCAAATCCGCCTCTGAAGGGTGTGTGACAGACGAATAATTTAACATTCTCGTAGGGACGAAGCATGCTTCGTCCCTACAATGGCATCAAAATCTGGTCTTCGATAAACCGCCGATTTGGCACGTAGGCGACCTCTAAACAATTCACTAAAAGATAGGTTGAATTCAAATAGTTACGAAACTTTTTGTGCTGAGCCTCGTTTAGCTTCTGCCAAATCTGCGCACCCATTTCAGATTTATTAAAAACCTTACTGGGGCGCCAATCATCACCATATTTAGTCAACGTTTCATGAACAATAATAAAATTCAAGTTATCCTCAGACCTCATTTTTTGATGATCAATAAATTCACCAGAGGGAAGGTCTAAAGCCTTCAAGTCCGATATTAGACTCTCAATTTTTAACCGTTCGGCAATTCTTTGAGCACGTTCAAGAATCGTTTGATAATCTTCAAAAAACAATGTGTTGTCTGAATCAAAATGATAATACGCCTCATACAAGATGGGATCTAACAACTTAACCAACAAGAGGTTTGAGGCATTTAGGTGAAACAAGGAAAATGCCCTTAACGCAGCAATTTTGTAATTGGTTTCCCTATTACTAATTGAGATATCAACGGAATTTAAAAGTTCAGCCAATAAGGGGTCACCATTTATCAGCATCCAAATTTGATGCAAAAATAAATTGAAGAAATCTGTAGCATCATCAAGCATGCTCGCCGTCAAGAAAAAGACTTCATTCCACCGATCGTCGCCGACATGTGTCATTAATCCTTCAACCAAGCCTCTCTTTTCGTTCTGAGTAATATATAAAGCCGTGTAATATTCTTGGAGGGTAAGATGTGAGAATGAGTGGATTTGATGGGCACGTTCTACAAAAATACCGTGATTCGCTTCCATCTCGTTTAAAACCTGCAGGCCATCTGGCTCCTCTAATTTGGGCACGCCCGCTAAATATTCTTCAATTTTTTGCGTGACTTGCTTTTCCTTCAAAAATATTTCACCTTTTTCAAAGGTATTAAAAGCGATATGAGCCAGCATTTTCTGTTTATGCTTATTATTTAACTGAGAATAAACTGTTTCACGATTAATATTTCGGCTAGCGTCCCATTTTACAAGTAGAGCTCTAGTCGCCTCTTCATAAATCTCGTCTCGATCAGATGGGAATTCCCCCCTTTCCTCGAAAACGATACACAATAAAGACAAAAGTAGCGGCACCTGAGCCAACTCCCTTACCGCTTTATTTTCTTTTCGATCAAACAGCTGCTGACGGCACGCTTTTCGCTTCACCTCATCTTTTGTAAACCATTGATCGATGTAATTGGCGATTTGTTTTGTATCAAAATCAGCCATTTCCACATATTCAAAGCGGCTAAATGAGTAATCTGTAGCGGCCACTCTGCAGGTCATCAAAAAAAAGTTGTCATTATATTTAATGATGAAGTTGTTAAGCGATTGAATCATATTAGAGCGTCGGTTTTCTGAAAGGTTTACTTCGTCCAATCCATCAAGAAGTAAAAGACAATTCCCCGCTCTAAGCTGCTGCTCAACAAATTTTCTCGCCTTTGGCAGTTTATGTCTGTCAAAAAGATGTTCAATATAAGACATGATTGATTGCTGGCTATCTGAAAGTTCTTTTAGAGAGATAAAAATCGGAATCTTTTTGAGGTCATGATTTATGGCGCGCAAAGCGGTGTGTTTCAAAAATGTCGTTTTCCCAGCACCTGGCTTACCAAAGATAAAGAGCTTTTTAAACTGGGTAACGGCCTCATCTCCCGTCATGCGATCGACTTTTTTATGCCATTCAAAGTCTCTTAGTTCAATTTGACGCATTTCTTCAATGGTATAGCGACGTTCAGCGGTGACTCTATCGAGGAGATTAACGGCCGTAAAAACATTGTTCAACTCCTCTGCCTCCCGCTTACCCAAGATTCGCACAAACCCTACCTCCTGATAAAGGCTCATATAATATCTTTCAATCCCACTCCAGGCTGATTCTTGACCTAAAAATAGCGGGTTTTCAGAGATTGGAATGTCTTCAAACCGATTATGGCGATTTTCAAATGCCTCGAACGAAGCATGCCACTTTATTCTGGGTCTAGCTTGCTCAAAGTATCTTTGCAAATGCAATAATCTGCCTGACCTATCACAAAATAGCAGGAGCTCCCGAATTTTTGATCTCTTATTATAACAAGAAATATTGTCAAAATCGTGTTCAATACTGAAACAAGCCATTTTTAGCTCATCAAGATTAAAGGCTTTTTCAATTTTTTGGAGGAGCTTGAGTGATGCAGAAGGTTCTAACACGGCCGTTTCTCCCTAAAACTGTTTGCGCTGATTTTATTGTATGCAAAAATCGGGAGAAGTCGAGAGGGTCCAAATAAAGGTGCGGCCAAACAGCCGCACCTTCTGAATATATTAATCAATCCAATAGAAATTACGGGAATCTGGGCCGACCAAGTCAAGGATTGAGAAGGTCACTTTTTCAGCCATATCAACATAGGCAACCTGATCAATGGTGCTGTTGTTGTTAACTTGCTGTAACAGCAAGACGTTGCCACTATTTGAGAAAGTAGGGAAGAAAGCGAAGCTATTTACGGCCATATGTTCAACCAAGGCTTTATTTTCGCGGTCAAGGCGTAGCATCAGATGGGATGTCGAATCTGGATTACCCACTAGGAAACTAACATACGTTTCACCATCGCTGAGCGGTCCAGCTCGCATGATAACATTTGGTATATTACTGGTTGGCAAATCAGCTGGAGCGTCTAACTCATCTTCGCTCACTTGATTTAAACTGAGGCTGCCATCGGCCGTTTGGGGCTGATAAGTGGTTAGTGTGAATCCAGAGCCATTCGGAATCCAAGGGTTGATGACGTCAATATTGCCATCCGATTGCCAAACGGCCGTTCCTGCTAAGATATAACCACCAGAATTTTCAATCGGCACCCATTGATCAGTGGTTGCGTCCAAAATGCCGTAGTTGAATCCCTCAATGTAAAAGACCTCAACCAGTAAATATTGTCCAGCAGGCGACCAAGCGACAGGCCGTAAAGAGGTGCCAAAATCTTGCTCACCATCCGGTTGCCAAATAATCTGTTCACCATCGGCCAAATCCACAGCATAGCGATAAATGCCGCTCCCATCGAATAGCAAGAAGCTGCTGTCATCTGGGCCTTCAAACAGATTTATGTTGGGCACAAAATCAGTTGAAATGTTGTGAGTCAGCCCCTCAAGCGTGTTCACAACCAATGGTGTTCCAATCGAAAACGCGCTTAGATCTAAAGTTGTATCTTGTTGAATGACAAAAGCGGCCTGTTGATCGGAAATCATCATGGTTGTTTGGTTAAATGATGGCAACCCTAATGGTAAATCTGCAACAACAATGCCCATATTCTTTTCGACTAGATTGATCAAAACAACGTTGACCGCTTCGTTTTCTGCTTGCTTCATCTTGGCAATGGCCCATGTACCGGCATCATTCACAACCAATTCAATAATAAGGTTGTTGAAGGATTCATAAACGGCCGTTTCACCATTCTCGCTTTGCCAGATTGCCAGATTGCCATCCCGAACATAAATGAGGTCTTGGCTAGGATTAGCTTGCGCAACCGCCTGCTGCTCCTGACTAGATGGCACAAGAATTGTGCGGCCCGTAAATAGGCTACCGGGGTTGGCTTGCGTCAACAGCTGGGTTGTGGTGTCATGTTTTGCAGCTAACGAAATCCATGTTTCTCCAGCCTCAACTGTGTCTTCAGTTACACAAGGCTGTTCAAAGATAGGGCCGTCACTGCCGACATTGGGAACCGTGACATTTGTGCCCGGCAGGATAAAGTTGGTGTTAAATAGCTGCGGGTTCTGTGAAAGAACAGCCGTGTACGAGGCGCCATAGCATCTGGCAATTTGCACTAACCATTCATTTGGGGCAACTGTGTGCACCACTGTATCACCTTGGTTCGAACTCGTATCAGGTGCAGCAAGAATGGTCGGCTCCCCTAAAGAGATCGTTTCAAAAACGGGGTCTGGATCAGGGTCCACCGGGTCGGGGTCAACTGGGTCAGGATCGGGGTCTGGGCCTGGGTCGGGGTCGGGGTCAACTGGGTCAGGATCGGGATCGGGATATCCAGGGATGGGTGTTGGCGTTTCATCATCCCCACCCCCGGGGCTAGGAATCAGACCGCAGCCAGTTATCAAAGTCACCACAAAAACAAAGGATAGTAATAAAAACAGTCGCTTAGTAAACATTGTTCCCTCCATCGTGGACACATTTGTTTAGCTCAAGAGAAATTTCAACTATGATAGGGAGTCAATGAAAGCTATGGTGGAAATTGGACACACGTCTTGATCAAGGTAGCAAATATATACACGAAAATTTCATCATCAATTGTAAAATGAAACACAGAAAAAGGAAAACCATGCATTTTAAATCTACAAGCATCCCGATTTACGGCTTAATCATCTTAACGCTTCTAGCGTGCAGCTTAAGCAATACCCCCATTACAGGAGAATTCCCTCTTGCACCCGATGCCCCACAGTTACCAAACCAACCTTCTGAAACGGCGCGGGTTGTCGAGGTTATTGATGGAGATACGATTCGGGTGCGACTAGACGGTGAGGTGGTTAGCGTACGCTACATTGGCATCAACACACCAGAGCGTGATGAAACATGCTTCCAAGAAGCGACGAATAACAATGCCAACTATGTAGAAAATCAAACGGTTCGGTTGGTTACTGATGTTAATGACACCGACCGATTTGGTAGGCTATTGCGATATGTGTATGTTGATGAAATTCTGGTTAACGCAGAGCTAGTTGCCGGTGGCTGGGCGGAATCACGTGCATTTGAACCGGACACGCGGCTTTTTGATTATTTAGAGGGGTTAGAGGAAACGGCCGTTCGTGAGCGGCGAGGATGTCAGGCAACTAGCGTATTTGAATAGATAAATCACCTTAGACGCTTAGACTCAAGATTGGCGTGCATTACCAAATAGCGCATCCAACCTTTTAAAGAGATATCGCCATATTGATTATGGGCAATCATCTTTGATAATTCAATGTTGCTTTCTTTTATTTTTTGAAGTAATTGAGTCGTTTCGTTGCGAGTATCGGCAAAATCGGTCTGAAGCTGCTCCCAAGATGCATCTCTAGGCGGACGATAGTTGTTATATTCATCTTGAATAAATGGCTCGCCTAAAGCGACTTCTAATCTGCGGTTCCCCCAGCGTTCAATGCCAATGATATGGCTTAAAACTTTTCGGTTAGACTCACTGTCAGCTGCTGACAGCGTCTTTTTTTGAATGGCCTCGCCAGATTCAGCAAAAGACGTAATCCACTGGCTAACATCTTTCTTAGAGGCTGGTCTTTCAAGAAAAAAATATTTAAAAGCCTGTTGAATCATCCGTTATTCCCTATAAACAAACTATTTTGAATAATAGACAAGGATTATAGGTAAATGGATAGATTTAGGCTAGCAAAGATGGCCGAATAAATGACCATCTGTTTAACATTATAAAAGCTTCGGAACCTCAAGGAAGCAAAGTTTATACGCTTCGTTTTATTCAAAACAGGAACTTCGTTTCACTTACTCGGCAATAGCAAGTAGCGGATCGAGTCCAACCGTCTGACGTCTTTCATCAAGTTGATGTTGATCTTTAATCGGTAGCAGAACAATTTGCCCATCTTGTTTTTTGCTTTGAGTACCATAAAGCTGCTTCCTACCCTGATTGATTAGGAAGCGATCCATCAAAAAAGCATAATCTTTCTGGCAGGCTTCACCTGTTTGTACCATAGGCTCCATCATGCGCAGGCATTGGCGCATAAAGACATGATCTCCTGAATGATAAACAATCTTCCAGGCGGCCTTTGCAGCTTCGGTGCCATGCACAGATTGACGAATCCAGCCGTTTTCCCGAACGATTCGTTTTAACCAGAGGGCGTTATCTTGCTCAACGGCGAGGATATCTTTCCATCTTTGATAGCTTTGTGAAATTGATTCACGTAATCGACGACTTTTTTCAGCGCGGGTAATGAGTTCGTGTTGTAACTGTTGGGTCATAGTGTTTTCTCGTAGGTAGTTCGTCCAATGTCCATTGATAAAGAGATATAAAATTACGTCTGAGTTTTTGTTCTGCTGAAGGTAATTTTCATTGCCCAATTTTAAATTTAAGAAAATTGTTGAAAATTACTTTCGGAACTTAGGGGAAACAAAGTTTGTAACCATTGTTTTTTTAGAGCAGGAACTTTGTTTCACCTAAATAGATAACCAACTAGAATAGAATGGATGTTAATGATTGGCCTGTCAATCTAACTAACGTTTTAAAAATCAGGACTTTTGGATAAATGAACATTGTCTACGATATCAAGAATTTGGTTAAGCAATACCCAAATCAAACAAAGCTAGCGAATGACCATATCAACCTAACCATTGCTGAAGGTGAAATTTTTGGCCTTCTTGGTGCCAATGGAGCTGGAAAAAGCACGCTTGTTAAGCAAATGGTCAATTTACTCACAAGCAGTTCTGGTGAAATTTTATTTTATAACCAACCTTTGCATAAAGATCCGATTGCCCTTTCAATGCAAGTCGGATACATGCCGCAAGATAGTGCCGCGCTCAATCAGCTGACTATCCGAGAAGCGCTTTACTTCACGGCTCACTTACGGGGCTTATCACGGAATGATGCAAAGGCCGACCGAGAAAAGGTGATTAATTTGTGGGGTTTACGGCCGTTTCAAAACCAAACCAGCACCAAGCTGTCAGGCGGGCAAAAAAGGCTCTTTCGATTAGCCGTCGCGTCTGCTGGCCGCCCCCCCGTTTTAATTCTCGATGAACCAACCAACGATCTTGACCCCGAACGGCGCAAGCAGGTTTGGCAAGTGCTTCAAACGCTCAACGAAGCGCATGGCATCACTATTATTTTTATTACGCACGACGCCATAGAGGCGGAGAAGGTCATACAACGGGTGGGGATCATGAAGGATGGGAAGCTGATCGTAAACGGCCGTCCAGCTGACTTAAAAAAACAGCTCAATCAAAAAATGCGCCTAGAACTATTCTTTACTGAACGACCGCCAACACTCCCTCCCCAGCTCACCAAACACATCATTGATAAAAACCGGTGGCATCTTTGGGTTGCGCCAGAAGAGGTTTCTATGGTTTTAGGCCAGCTCGACCTTAATCAACTTGATGACTTCAAATTAGTTTCTGCCACGTTAGAGGATTTATATCTACATTATGCAACTGAAACGTAAACGGCCGTCTTTCTTAACACAATATATTGACCTATTTCTAATCGAACTAACAAACTGGCGTTGGGCTTGGCAAAGCATGATCACCCTCAGCCTAATTGCCCCTTTAATGAGTATGGCAGGCCTGTGGGTTTTTGCCCGTGACAATGGGGAAAAAGCGCTCCTTTTTGTGCTCACTGGCAATGTTATTCTGGCCATCATGTTTGGCACGATAGACAAAGTTCAAAGCCATTTCATGTTTATGAAAATGCAGGGCTCCTTTAATTATTTTGCCACCTTACCGATTAAAAAATCTGCCTTGCTATTAGCAGTGGTGACCACATTCTTCCTGTTCAATTTACCTGCCGTCATTGTGAATCTGTTTGTGGGAAGCTGGCTGCTCAACATTCAGCTCAAAATCCATCCACTAATTCTCATTGTCATTCCCCTGAGTTCATTGACGCTGTCAGGGATTGGGGCGCTGATTGCTTCTTATGCCCGAAACCCTGCAGAATCAGGCACCATTAGCACCCTCATTACATTTTTATTCTTAGGACTGGGACCGGTCTTATTCCCTCCTGAGCAACTGCCAAATGTTCTTTTGCAAATTGGCTGGCTCAGCCCGGGCACTTACGCAGCATCAGCATTACGACAAACCGTTGTGGGGCCAGTTACCCCTCGATTTTGGCTAGATATTGGGGTTTTATCGGTGTGGGGGCTTATTTTATTTGCTCTAGTAGAGCGTCAAATGGAGTGGCGAGAAAATAAATAAAAAAAGCCAACCATGTGCACAATGGTTGGCTTTAAAAATATTCTTTATTTTTTTAGGGGATATTTATACTAATCTGATTGTTGCTTTCATCTGATTCCGCAACACGATTTTCTTCATCAATAAGGGCATAAACCGTATGAGGTCCTGCACCCGGTGAGTTCCAGGTCACCGTCACACTTTCGGCCGTGCCGCACCCAGAGAGAGATACAATACTATCTGACCCAATTTGCACGCCACCTGAACTTGGGTCGCCGTCGTAAAAACGGACAGTCGCCGGACCAGAAACATTGGTCAAATTACCTGCGTTTCCAACTGTGACGGTTAAATCAATATTGGGACCAGCTGTATCGCTTGTTAATTGAGAAGGCAGTAAATCAACGTCTGATACAACGGTGCTGGCATAGTTTGCATAATTGAGGCCCATTGATGTAATCACTTGGGTATCCTTATCAAAAAGATTGCCGTTGAAGATGTCGCCAGGTGCGCCGGTGCTATACCAAGAGAATTGCTGAATCAGACGATACTCGTCATTCGGGTCACCAAGGACAGGATCGGTAGCCGCAAGCATGTATTCGAAGGAACCCGTCATAAAGACGTTAACCTCTGGCTGGCTAAACCCAGAAAAGTCCTCTGGGATTAATACACCATATTCCGACAGCATTACCGGCAAGCCAGCGTAACCATTATCAAACATCCACTGTCTAAAACGAACAATTCGCTCTTCAAAAAGGTCAAGGTTTTTGTTATCTTCAATCGTTAATATTTCGCCAAAATCAGCATCTACTCCCGGTGGGATTTCAGCCCCCCAGCAGTTGTCAGGATCGTAATCACAACTCACTTCATTCAAAACAAAGTTATGAATACTCCAGCCGTCAACTGGCATCGCAGTGCCGTACATTGATTGGTAATTTGAAAGTACAAGATCTAAATATTCAAGGCGTACCGGAGTGGGTTGAACAATTGTGCCAGCGTAAATCTTTGCCGTTGGATCAACATTTTTAACAATCTCATATGTATCGTGATACGCTTTGGCGTAAACAAGCGGGACTAAATCATCTTGAAAATCGCTGCGATCGGGCTCATTGCCGACAAGCCATTTTGAACCCGGATTAGCAATCGCAATGGCTTCAATTTCAGCTTGATCTTTTGAAGGATTGTAGCCATCTGCACCGATTTGTCGGAAGCGGATTGTTTGGACAAACTCAGTTCCCTTAGGCAGATCGGGTTCTTCTTCAGCAATGTAATTTGCATACCATCCGGATCTTAAACTGACATAATCATATTGCGAGATAGGTCCCAAAACATTGACCCCAAACCGACACAGCAGCGGGGCTGAGCCTTCATACATTGATGGCAAATAATTGAAGTAGGTAGTCCCAGAAACGGCCGTTTCTCCCTCAACCTTTTGTACCTCTTCTGAACTTGAAAAGATTACTGTATTGCTACCAATCACTAAAATTAAAAGTATAACGAAACCAATTCCTAAAATATTTTTTTTGTTAGACATAAACATACTCAAATACCTCCACAAACATAAAACGGCCGTTTCTCATGCTAACCGTTCCTATCTATCATCCAATCTGATAAATCATCAACCAATACTGGTACCTACTTATGGCTTTGAAATCAACGGGAGATAAGTCAAATTAAAATAAGGCGGATTCCATTGAATAATCTCACTCGTTCCATTTTTAACGACCCAAACAGTATCATCGGTGCTTACAACAATATCTGTCGGATTCGCATCTGCCCCTTCCTCAAAAGCCGTATAGAGAAACCCTTCTGAAACACCGTTGTTATCCGTTCGTAAACGACCGGCAAACCCGTTAGTTGAATCAACAAACCAAACAAAGTTAGCGTCCGTTTCATCCTGAAAATCAAGACGTGTTGGTGCAAAGTTACCAATCTCTAATTGGAACCATATCCAAAACGAAAGCGTACCGGGTGCATGTCGACCAATAACCCCCATCTCACTCGAAGCAGCCCAAGGTTCACTGCCATCAAGCGTAAGACCTGTCGGTGTAAATGTTGCTTGACCGGGAATTAACTGGAGTGGCACGTTTGAAAAATTGCCACCTGAAGGATCCAATCGAGCAATTCGATTAACTCCTGGTAATGAAACCCAAACGGTACTCGCGTTCAAAACCCGTACTTCTTCTGGTTGAGCCCCTGAATCTGAGTACGGATAGTCCTGAAAAACTGACCCCGTCTCAGTATAGCTTGTTACAGTATCATTCCCGCTTTGAGCAAACCAAATCAACCCATTCGGCGCAATGTCTATGCCGTGGGGTGTATCGCCCGAGGGAATATTAATTTCAGTTACGACCTCAGTGTTGACATCAATGTGACCAATTTGACCAGTACCTGCCAAAGTGAACCACATCTTGTCAGTACCATCAAAGACAATGTC
>JBCCFD010000118.1:0-17563 GCA_039029915.1 Chloroflexota bacterium | reverse complement strand
TGGTTGTCCAATTTAGCGTGGTGCCATTCCCTTCATCAATTGTATTGGAGTCAGCACTGAAGCTTGTAATTTGTGGTGCTAGGACGTAAACGATAGAAACCGCTTCATCTACCGTACCTTTGCTATTAACGGCCGTTAAGGTGTAGGTCGTGTCAACTGTTGGTGACACCTCAATGCTAGATAATCCGGTTACATCGCCGATATTAGGGGTGATTGACAACGTTGTCGCCACACCCTCAACGTCCCAAGATAAAGTCGTTGATGTTCCTTCAGGCACTCGATCTTCTGAGACTGTAAAGCTGTTAATCACGGGTGGATCTGTGGCTTCGACCACATTAATCGTAAATTCGGCCGTGTCGGTACCATAGCTGTTGGTAATGGTTAATTTATAGGTTGTGGTTTCTGTCGGATTGACAACGGCTCCGCTGCCATCTGCGAGCATTGTACCGCTTGGTTCAAGCGTTACGGCCGTTACATCATTTTGATATCCCCAAGAAATGGTGACGGAATTACCGAGTTCGATTTCATTAGTAGGTGCTTCAAAAAATGTAATAAACGGAGGGTTTTCTGGATTCCCGACTTCAGTTCCAATTAGAGGTAGAAAAATCTGGTAATTTAAGCCAAAAAAGGTGACTTCCTTTTTAGACTCATCCTTAAACTGGCTTGAAAATGCGCCAGCGGCTTGCCAAGCAATTGTAAAAACAACTGCAAAAATAATAATACTAGCAAATAACCGACCAAATCGGTTGACGTGATGCAACGATGAAGACTTCATTTTTTATCCTATACAAACTTCTATACAAAATCTTTTAACAAATATCTTTACAATAATTCCGGTAGGACAATAGTCATCCCCTCTTTGTACTATAAAACAGCTGTCTTTCTTCAAAAATAAAGACAAAGGCTGCCTCAGCAATGGGGCAGCCTTTGTCTTATTCTTATAGAATTTCATATATGCAAAATCTTAACCGATATCTATATGAAACTATTTTTTTCTTCTTGCAAGAAACCTCTAATTGGAACCACAACCCCCATAATCATCCCAACCCTTAAAGGTACCACCCTCTTCGACGACAATGGCTGTAAACCTCATATTTAGAGGGAACCAATCTGCAGGTTCTTCGTCAGCCCATTCTGGATCAACCCAATCAGAAACAGGGTAAAGGTCTGTTTTGTTATTGATCGCTTTTTCAACCTTTATTGGAACGGCCACCCAATGACGTGCCCTCGTCCAATCTAGAGGCACGTTATTTTTCTTCCACATTTGGTTTATTTTTTGGTTCCAACAAACGACAGTCCCAGCAACCCCCGGCACATTTTCTGTATTGAGACATGTTTCTAGGGCAAAATTATCACCATTTAGCTCTTGCCAGTAGCAAAGTTGTAAATACATGTCGGGTTGATTCACGGGCATGCTGAAGATTTCTGCCCGAACAAATATAGTCCCCTCTGCATAGTTTATTGGCGTTGTCCAATCAAAGTTTTTATTTGGTGACGTATCTCGGGGAAAACCATTATCCGATTGATAAACAAAACCATTCCAATCAAATATTTCCATTTGATTACTATTATTTACTGGCGTGACCTGAACGGTTAATTCAGCATTAGTGTCACCATACTGGTTTGATGCTCTTAATCGATAGGTCGTATCGACAGTTGGTGAAACCTCAATGCTTGTTTGTCCGGTCACATCACCCCCATGATTAAGCACCAAGGTGTCAAAGTCTGTAACATCCCAGCTGATTGTAACGCTCTCACCGATTTCTATAGAGCTATCTGATGCTGTAAATGTATTAATGATTGGGGGAATCATCGGTTCAGGTTCCGTAACAGTAATGGTCAACTCTTCCGATACCGAACCCGCTTCGTTTGAAACGGTCAGATTATAAGTGCTCGTGGTGGTCGGTGAAATTGTAAGTGAGGTTAAATTGGTAACATCACCAATGTTATGATCTAAGATGATCGTATCAATTTCTCCAGTTACTTCCCAAAGAAGGTCAGTCGATTGTCCTGACTCAACAGATAATTGAGATGCTGAAAAGGAAACTATTTGAGGCAACTCCAAAGGAGGTGGCGGTTCTGTGGGGGATGGCGTTGGTGTGGGAGGCAGGGAATCGCTTATTGGCGCATTATTTAGCAGGATGGGTAAGAAATTGTTACTTTCCTCATTAGCAGAAGCTTGATTATTTTTGATACTTGAAGAAGCCGCAAACAGTTGAAACAGGCTGACTATAATAATCGAAATAAGGGCAATGCCCCAAACCCGATTTTGAATTTTTTTACGAATATTCGTTGGGTTTTTCCCTAGCATATTTACTTTTCCTATTCTGCAGTGACAGGTCAATGACACATTTTGTGTACGGAAAAGGCTTAGAAATAAGCTTGACATCTTTATTTCCAATCACCTGCCTAGAAAAATAACCGAAGTTTCTTTAAACTCAACTTGCGACTCGAATGAAGTAAGAAAAAACACGGGCTTAGCAAAATAGCTAAGCCCGTGTTTAAAATTGGCTCCCACCCTCGCAATCTATTTTTGGGGATAGGTTAATCTTATACGAATCTGCTTTATTTCAAGATGCTTCTTGATTTTCACATACTCCGAAAATGTATTAGAAAACAATGATGGTGAATTACTAACAACCACCGCCATAATTTCCCCAGCCTGAGAAGGTGCTACCTTTTGGTACAACGATGACTGTAAATTTCATATCTAACGGATACCAATGTTTTGGATTTTCTCCGTTCCAATTCCAGCCGTTGAAATTGCTCACTGGCTCTTTCTCACCATTTTTGACCACAGCAGCCACACGATAGCGTGGGCGATCCCAATCCAGAGATTGTCCGTTTAGTTTCCACATCGATTGAATGGGCGATGACCAACATTCAACAGTCCCTGAAGTCCCTGGCACATTCTTAGTCGTGATACAAGTCTCTAGGCCAAAGTTATTACCGTTGAGTTCCTGCCAAAAACAAAACTGTAATCGCATATCCTGCTGAGGAACGGGTTGATTTTTAATCTCAGCCCGCACGTACAGGGTGCCACCAGCGTAGTTATACGGTGTTTCCCAGTTGCCATTCTCCATCGGGGGTTGATCCCATGGGAAGCCTCGATCAGACTCCGTGACTTTTCTATTTAGATCAAATACGACAATTTCAGGTCCACCAGTGGAACCACCACCGCCACCGCCGCCACCACCGCCGCCACCGCTTTTAATTGAAATGGTGACGGTCTGGGAAACTTCGCCAGCAGTATTAATTGCTCGTAAACGGTATGTTGTTTGTTCCGTTGGGAATACATCGATGCTCGTCAGGTTTGTGACGTCACCGATCCCCTTATTAATTCGCAAAGTATCATAGTTTGCGGCCTCCCAACTCAGGGTTACTTTCTGGCCAGAATTAACGCTTGTTTTGGATGCCGAGAATGAAATGATTGTAGGCGGGGTTGGCGGAGGATCATTGACTGTTACAGACACCTCGGCCGTGACGGAACCAGCAGAATTTGTCGCCGTTAGTTCATAGGTTGTATTCTCAGCAGGCGAAACGGTTACAGATGTGACGTTGGTAACGTTTCCAACATTGTTGTCAATAGACACGGCCGTTACTTCGCCTGAAATCTCCCAGCTTAACTCAACAGAATCACCTTCAACTATTTCATCAGGAACGGCCGTAAAAGATAAAATTTCTGGCAGGCTCACTGGAGGAGGCGGGGGTACTGGTGTTGGAGGCGGCACCGGCGTTGGAGGCGTATTAAATTGCCCCTCTCGAGCAACCAGTGGAAAATAATATAATTGACTTATCCCCGAATTTTCTGATTCACTTTCATACTGAAAAATCGGGGAAGCTGATGCCTGAAAAATACCTGCTATGAGGAAAACAACAAATGTAAAAAACAGGCTCACACGCCAAACAGAACCCATCAAATTATCTTTGGATAACTTGTCCATGTTTCAATTCCTTTGGTAAATCGCCATAAAAATATATCAATATGGATAATTTACTTGGCAATCAACGGAATTTTCCACTTTTCTTTTTCAAAAAGGTTTCTGTCGATTGCACATTTCAAGATATATTCGCTTTTAAAAATAATGGAACATACAGGGGTGCAATGTAAGTAATAATGTTTGAGGTTTCATGAAGCGCACTCGAAACCAACTTTTCCCTTTCCTAATGTAATAACCTTAACACATTCAGTTTTTAGAATCCAAACACTCAAGTGCTTTCATTCTAAAAATCAACCCACCTAAGGCAGAAAAAAAGCTCCAGGTTTACCGGAGCTTTTAATAAACTAAATTGATTCAGTTCGTACCTGAGACTTATCCTCCAGCTAACAGCTGTGTACTAATCAAGGCTGCCTGTTTGGTTATTTCAAACCAAGTTCCAGGGGCAAAGCCTAGAACAATCGTTGCTAAGACGCTCAAACCAACGGCCCAGTTTATTGCCGGGTTTGAGCGAACGTCACCTTTACCTTCATACATGTACATCAAATACACGACACGCAGGTAATAATAGCCAGAAATCACGCTTGTAATAACACCAACAATAGCTAGCCACACCAGATCGGCTTCCAGCGCAGCGCGGAACACATAAAATTTCCCAGAAAATCCGCCTGTCGGTGGAATTCCTGTTAAAGAAAGCATGAAATATGCCATCGCTAAAGCAAGCATTGGGCTACGCTGAGCCAGACCTTTGAAATCATCTAGCTGATTGCCTTCCCCTTGTTTGCGTTCAAGAACAATAACAACAGCAAATGCACCAATGTTAGTAAACAAATAGGCAAACATGTAGAACAGCGCCGAACTGACCCCGTTCTCGCTCCCGACACCCGCAGACACTGCGATCATAATATAACCAGCATGCGCAATACTGGAATAAGCCAAAACTCGCTTAATATTAGATTGCGAAATTGCCACAACATTACCTAATATCAAAGTTAAGGCTGAAATGACAGCCACAGCACCTACCCAAGTGTCCCCAATGTCGGGCAAAGCAGTTACAAAAATCCGAATCATTGCCGCAAAACCACCAACTTTTGCACCGACCGACATAAACGCAGTAGCAGCCGTCGGGGCGCCTTCATACACATCTGGTGTCCACATGTGGAACGGCACAGCCGCAACCTTAAATGCAAAGCCAACTAGCAAGAATGCAGCACCAGCTAAGCCAATTGCCCCAGCAGAACTCATACCTACAAGCACCTCGGGAAGAGACGTGGACTGAGTTGCGCCATAAGTCAGCGCAATGCCAAAAACTAAGATGCCAGAAGAGAAAGCGCCAAGCAAGAAATACTTCATGGCTGACTCTTCGGATTCAACTCTCGGCCAGGCAAAACCAGACATGATATAAAGTGGAATCGAAAGAACCTCAAGCGCCAAGAAGATCAATATTAAATCATTTGCCATCCCCATTAGCATCATACCGCTAATAGAGAAGAGCATTAACATATAAAATTCCGAGCGATCCAATCCAGTCTCTCTTAAATAATTAAGCGATATCAAAATGGACAGGAGGCCAGTTAGCAAAAAGGTAACATTAAGGAAGGTGGCAAAGTTATCTACCACAATCATTGGAGGCCCACCCGCAACAGCAAAAGATGTCAAATTACCGTTCCACATCGTAACTGTCTGGATTAGCGCAACAATCAATGTGCCAAACGAAAACCAAGGTGCCCAATTTGTTGAGCGCTCTTCACTCGCAAATAAGTCAATGAGGATTAAAATTAAGCCCCCAGCCACAACAATCAGGACGGGCATAATCGCTAAATAATTTACTGTTGGAGCTTGAAATTCCATAGCTAGTTTGAACCTCTTTCGTTTGTACGAATGTTCACAATCATACCATAATTAAGGGATAATGCGAGAAAAATCAATGGATAATATGAGTCATTCATCTAAGGTCGAGGAATAACGTGCTGGTGAATTATAGTCTGTTTAGGCATCAAGTGGACGAAATTATATGCGGGGGGATGCAGCGGATCAAAACCCGTTGTCGCATCGTCTGGCCAAGCTGAAAATTGGGAAAATGTGCTCCCGGCTGCGACGTAAAGAATACCATCTTTTAATGTCTGCATATTTTGATGGATATGCCCATAAAAAACACCCCTTACTCGCTCCCGAATGGGCACCAACATCTCGTGCATTTTCTGCCCGTTAATGATGAGCATGTAGGCATCCATCCAAATAGAATTCATTGGTTGAACTGGGAAATGCGAGAATAGAGTTAGAGGGGGTCCATCCATTGACGTTTCGCTCCTTAAAATCGTCAACATTTCATCAGATAGCAAGCCATGTGGATCAATCTCATCGGGGCCGCGCGCATCAATAACCAAAAATCGGTAGTTTTTGACTTCAAAAGCGTAGGTTAGCACATCCAGATTTTTTGAGAGAATCTGCTTAGGTCCCATTGGTAAAAAGCGATGAATATCTCTCGCTTTGTCATGATTGCCATTTACAAAATAAATAGGAGCATGTAAATTTGAAAAAACATCTGCTGCCAAGCGATAAGAGTCAGAGTCAGGATCAGTAACAACATCCCCGGTATGTATAATGAAGTCAGGTTTTGTTGGGAGCCCATTAATATGTTCAACTAAAGCCGCCAAACATTTATAAGGATTATGACCGTGCCGCTCATAGTCCACTGATGGCCCAATATGTGAATCGCTAATTTGAACAAAGTAGACAATCTCGTCTTGCAACATTCACCCCAAATAAAAAAGGCTAAGGATGAAATTATATTTCAACCTTAGCCCTTCTGTAGGAGTACTTTGGTACTCCACTCTTTAATTAAACTAAATATCTTTCCAATTATCAATTTTTGATACTTTGCCGCTCACAAAATTTTTGATGTTTTGGAAAGGTGAATGCCGTTTTAGCAGCATTCCTATTGCTCAGAAAAATCCAGTTAATTTCCTAATACTTCGAAAGAGTTATTAACGAGATCTGCAACAGATGCGTCAATCAGTGAAAAGAAGCCAGAAGGGGCGATACCTATCCAAAGGATAAATAGCAGGAATGAAAGCATAATTGCTAGTTGGCCAACATTCAAATCTACAAGTTTTTTATTCGCCTCTTTATCAAGCGGTCCCATGAATACTCGTTGGAACATCCATAGAAGATAAACGGCCGCTAATATGACACCAGTCGTGGCAAACGCTGTAAATATCCAAGCGTTTTCACCAAGCGCTTCAGAGCCCATTGAGCCAAGTAAAATTGTAAATTCCCCAACGAAACCATTCAACCCCGGTAAGCCTAAACTTGAAAGGACAACAATCAACGTCGTTGCTGCATAGACAGGCATCACAGTCCACAAACCACCAAACTCCGATATCTCACGCGTGTGGCGCTGTTCATAAATAATACCAACAATAAAGAACAGTGCCCCAGAGCTAATGCCGTGGTTAACACCCTGCAAAATCGCCCCTTGAATACCCGCTGAGTTTAATGAGAAAATACCTAGCATCACGAAACCCAAGTGGCTAATGGATGAGTAAGCTACCAGCTTCTTGACATCTTTTTGAGCAAAGGCAACGATTGCCCCATAAATGATGCCAATAATCGCTAACACGGCGATCGGCTGAGCATTTTGCATTGCTGCCTCAGGAAATAGAGGCAAATTAAACCGCATCATGCCATAAGTACCCATTTTCAAAAGTACACCCGCCAGAATAACAGAACCTGCTGTTGGGGCTTGGGTATGGGCATCAGGAAGCCATGAGTGGAATGGAAAAACTGGAACTTTAATGGCAAAGGCGATAAAGAAGCCCCAGAATAATACGTTTTGTAGGCCAATGGCGGCAAACGCGGCGCGATTCTGAATCATGTCTTGCAACAAAAATGAGCCAACCTGTGTACCAATAAATATGATCGCGAGTAGCATCAACAAAGAGCCGGCCATTGTGTACAAGAAAAACTTGATCGCCGCATAAACTCGATCTTTCCCTCCCCAAATACCAATGAGGAAGTACATTGGAACCAGTGTGAATTCCCAGAAGATGTAGAAGAGGAACATATCCTGCGCTAGGAATACACCAATCATGCCTGTTTCAAGCAGCAGCATAAAAATATAATACTGAGCCACTTTGTCTTTGATATCTGCCCATGAGCTAGAAATTGCAAGCATTGAGATGAAGGTGGTTAAGAGGATCATCAGAATGCTCAGACCGTCAATACCCAAAGCATAATTAATTCCCCATGACTCAACCCATGGAATGGGATCGTACATTTGGAGGCCGCCTTCTGTTCGATCATATCCAAACAGCACAAGTAAAGATATGATAAAGGCGACAACCGAAGTGCCGACGGCAAGTAATTTTATGGTTGTTTCGCTGACGTCTTCTCGGAAGCGTTGTACTAGCAGTATAACCACAACGCCAATCACTGGGGAAAACGTCAAAAGTGATAATAGTCCCATTGTTTCTCCAAACTCATAATAGATTTCTGCTTAATATCAGCAGTCTCTTCTAGTTTCGTTTTTTAAGTTTTTGGCCGTGCAGTTTTATTCTGCGGAGACCTCATTATTTAGGAAAACCGATTTAGTTATCCTAAGGAAATTTTTATCCCATCAGTACTGGCCATAAGAAGTAGGCCAGTAAAGCAACCGCCCCTAAAAATATACTTAATGCATATGATCGCGCATAACCTGACTGTGATGTTCTCAAAAAGTTTGCCAGCTGTTTGGTTACCCATCCTGTACCAACAACAATACCGTCTAAACCTTTGACGTCTAAGCTAGAAATGAAGCGAGCACCGCCACGGAAGAAATCAAGAATAATCCGATCGTGCACAAAATCATGCCAAAAATTCCAATCAATCGTAAATGCAGCCCAATCAGCTACGCGGTTAAAGAATGGGATTACATATTGCATGTAAAAAGTATCGAAAAGAAGGTGACGGAAAAACCAGATTGGCGTACGGGCCATTGGATCTGAATCATCAGCATTTTGAGGCTTGCTGCCATATACACCAAAGTAAGCAATAACAATAGCTGAAATCGCCAAGCCTGAAGAAATACCAGCAACCAACCATACTAAACTCGTTGGTGTATGAGGCAAGTGTAATATTCCTTCTTCAGTTAAGTGGAACGACTCAATTGAATATTCCAACCAATGCTCTAAGGCAACATGTTCAATGAATCCAAAGTTTGGCATATTCTTAGGTAGGTTGAGCAAACCACCTAAGATTGACAGGCCAGATAATACAACGAGAGGCAATGTCATTTCCCATGGGCTTTCATGAGCGTGATCTGCAGCTTCGTGGCGGGATTTGCCAAAGAAGACCATCTTTACCTGACGAGCCATATAGAAGGCTGTACAAAATGCAGCAACACACAAAATACCAAAAATAACAACAAAGAAACTGTTATCATTATCTGTTGCATGTGCCAAGATTTCATCTTTTGACCAAAATCCAGCAAAGGGAGCGATACCGGCTAACGCTAATGAACCAATCAAATAGGTCCAGAAGGTAATTGGCATTTTATGACGCAGCCCACCCATTGTCCGCATATCTTGCGGGTCAAAATCATCGTGATGATCATCATCGTGATGGCCATGTGCTAAATGATGGTGCCCATGCTCCATACCGTGAATAACTGAACCAGACCCCATAAATAAGAGGGCTTTGAAGAAAGCATGTGTGACCAAATGGAATACGCCAGCAACATAGGCTCCCATACCTACAGCAGCAATCATGAAACCAAGCTGGCTCACGGTTGAATAGGCAAGCACTTTTTTGATATCAAACTGTGTAAAAGCGACCAAGCCTGCATATAACGCAGTTAATGCCCCTATCAATGCCACTAAATCAGGTGATGATATAATTCCAAAAACTAATGGGGCCTGTTCCCCTACTGCAATGGCATCTTTTACTGTTTCTCGAACAATTTCAAATAAAACATTACTTCTGGCAATAAGATAAATACCAGATGTTACCATCGTAGCCGCGTGAATCAACGCAGATACTGGTGTGGGACCCGCCATAGCATCTGGCAACCAAACAAATAGCGGAATTTGAGCTGACTTACCAGCCGCACCGACAAGGAAGAGTGCTGTAATGGCTGTAAGCACCCCGCCGAGTGTAAATTCAAAACCAGCTAATGTTACCATTTCTTGGGCTTCAAACATGTGTATCGCTGAATCAAATACGGGTAAAAATTCCATTGATCCAAACGACCAAAATGTAAGAATCATAGCCAAGATCATAGCTAGGTCACCAACGCGATTCGCGACAAACGCTTTTCGAGCCGCATTGGCATTCATTGCCTGCCCATTCTCGTCTGAGCGGTCAAACCAAAACCCAATCAGCAAAAACGAGCATAAGCCTACACCTTCCCAGCCAACGAAGAGCATCAAGTAACTGCTGCCAGATACCAAGATCAGCATAAAGAAGAGGAATAAATTCAAGTAGGTAAAGAAACGAGAAAAATTTGGATCCCCGTGCATATATCCAATGGCATAGATATGAATCAATGATCCAACACCGCTTACCACAAGCATCATTGTGACTGAAAGGGTATCAATATGGAATGCCCAAGGGATGAAGAAATTCGCGGATGGAATATATATCCAATCGAAAAATGGCACAACTACCGGATCATGATGATTTGCCCCAAGGCTAAAGTAGAGTGTTACAACAATCACAAACGAGCTCATGGCCATCAAGCTAGCAAACCAGCCCGACCAACGCTCACCTACTGGACGATCATATTGAACGAAGCGGCGTCCAACAAGCCCGTTGAACAACACACCAATCAAGGGAAAAATCAGCAGTAGTGGTGCTAATCCAAATGTATTCATACGCACAGATGAGGCGCCGACAGTTAGGCACCTCTCCTCCTCAAAATTAGCTGAGAGCTATAAGCTATTGGCTTTGAGTTTTTGACCCTTTCCAGTTCAAAACTTCCAATTGCCAATGATGAAAGGACAACGAGCTACCCTTTCATCAGATTTATTTCATCAATATTAATGCTCTTCTTTGAACGGAAAATAGTAACGATCAACGCTAGGCCAACGGCTACCTCTGCTGCGGCCACGGTGATAACGAAGAAAACCAAGACTTGTCCATCAACATCGCCATAATGACGAGAGAAGGCCACAAAAAGCAGGTTAGCCGCATTAAGCATCATTTCGATAGACATGAATACGATGATTGCGTTACGGCGAAGCAAGACGCCTAGGGCACCGATTGTAAACAGTATAGCACTAAGGGCAACATACATATCTATACTAACCATTTTTGTCGCCCTCTTTTTTCTTTGACGTATTGAGGATAACAACCCCAATCATTGATGTTAGTAACAAAATACCGGTCACCTCAAAAGGAAAAACGTACCCTTCAAAGAGGCGTAACCCCAATATTCGCGGGGTGATTTCGGTTGAGGAGGCAACGGCCGTATCTAAACCCGTATTTCCCTGCAGCATCACAATCGCAAAAGCGCCGATCAAAACAATCCCTAAAAAGCCTGCCAGAACCATCTGCCAACGAGATGAGCTACCAACACCACCTAACTGTTCTGCCCCTAAAAGCATAATCACAAATAAGAACAAAACCATAATAGCGCCAGCGTATACAGTCACTTGCACCATAGCAATAAATGGCGAACCCAAAATTAAATACAGCACACCTATCGTTGAAAAATTAAGAACTAACCACAGCGCACTATGTACGGCATTACGGCTTGTCAGCATCATAATGGCAGACACAATAGCAATCAGCGCTAATACTATAAAAAGAAACAACTCTGAAGTCATACCGTTCTCTTCTCCCCTTACTGTTACCCATTCGCGATATTCTTTACGGGAGATTGGCGAATGGGGCTGAACCAGCCATGTACCTTTCTAAACGGAATTTTTATCTTCTATCTATAACTACTTCGGATCTTCCATATCAGGAATTGAGCGGTCAAAAGCCCCTGGTTCAACCTGTTGGGGGGTAGAAATGCCATTAATAGGCACATCTACAATAAGCATCTCTTTAGTGTAGATAGCACTTTCCCGATCGACAAAGCTCAGTTCGTATTTATCTTCTAAGACAATAGCCTCTGTAGGGCAGGCGTCTTCACAATAGCCGCAGAAGATACAGCGAAGCATATTAATCTCATAAGTACTAGAATACCGTTCTCCCGGTGAGTAACGCTCTTCATCCGTGTTTTCTGACGCTTCGACAAAGATAGCGTCAGCTGGACAAGCGGCGGCGCAGAGCGCACAGCCAATACATTTTTCCAAGCCATTATCGTACCGCTTCAGCTCATGACGGCCTTTGAAACGGTAGCGAACGGGGCGTTTAATCTCTGGATATTGGATCGTTACGGGCTCGTGTGTGGCATGTTTTAATGTCGTAAACAACCCGCGAACAATTTCAGCAACAATATTGAACATAAATTAAACTCTCTATTTGAAGTCTACCCACCCAGTAAAAACGCTGGGAGGAAGTTCAACAAACCTTCTTGATGCAAAATAATGAAAACGGCAACCAGGATGAAATTAAATACTGAGATTGGGAACAATACTTTCCAACCTAGCGCCATAAGTTGGTCATATCGGTAGCGTGGTGTTGAAGCCCGGAGCCAAATCATTAAACACAAGCTTATAAAAATCTTGCCAATCATGTAAAGGAAGCCCAGGGCAGGCACTTGTTGTACAAAGGGACCATCGTAACCGCCAAAGAAGAAAACGGCCGTTATCGCGCTAAACGAGATCATCTTCATATACTCTGCCATGAAGAACATCCCAAAGCGCATCCCTGCATATTCCACGTTGAAACCCGCCGACAGCTCCTGCTCCGCCTCCAAAAGGTCAAACGGTGCGCGCTGAAGTTCAGCCAAAACAGCGATATAGAAAACTAAGGCGGCCAGCGGCTGTCGGAAAACAAACCAGTGAATCGGCCCTAGTGGCCCTTGCTGAGCCATAACGATATCACCCAAGTCCATCGAATCAGCCAGCATAATGGGAATCAAAACGGTCAATCCTAGTGCTAATTCATAGCTAATCATCTGAGCTGAGGCTCGAATACCACCTAAAATCGCATACTTACTATTTGAAGCCCATCCGGCTAGCACAACACCATAGACGCTGATCGAAGTGACTGCCAAGATAAACAGAACCGCAATATTTAGTCCTGGGGCTATGGCAAAATAGGGTGTAAATTCAGAAACAAAAATTTTCATTGGTCCAGCCCAAGGAATTACCGCTAAAATCAAAATAGCAGGAATGACCGTTAGAGCTGGTGCTAAATTATAAGTTACCTTTTCAACCATCGCTGGGGTTGGATCTTCTTTGAAGAACAGCTTAACCGCATCGGCTGCCGGCTGCATTACACCACCAAGCAATTTTAGTTCAGATTTACCGCGACGGGGGATGGGAATATAACCGGCCCGATTTGGCCCAACGCGCACCTGCAACAGGGCGAGAAGCTTACGTTCCAAAAGTGTTGTATAAGCAAACCCTGTAATTACCGTAAAGGTAATAATGAAGCCCACTAAGAGCGTGCGTAGGGCTAATTGTCCTGGAGTCATAAAGGTCCTCTACTCGTTCGTGTTTTACGAAATTTTGTCGATGCTTTCAACAACGGCCGTTCCTGCAAAGTAAGGAACCCCGCGCAAAAATGCTAATCCAGATGGTGCATACCCGTTAACATGGGCAGTCGCTTCATACGAACGGCCGTTTACTGTTACCGAAACTGAGTCTCCATCAGAAACGCCATCTGCGTCTGATTCATTAAGAGATAAGACAGCCTCAGCTATGCGCGGCGCCAGCATCTCAGAATGTTGATTCAAACTACCGGGGGTATACAGTGCTGCAGTGCGAACAATTTTCAAGCCATCCTCACTCAAAAGGTCAACATCCATTTCATACTGGGCTACTTCTCCGGATTCAGCGGCAGATGACCACTGCTGACCCAAACCGGCTCGATTTTCATAAGACGTTCCACCGTAGTATAAATCATCACGACTCACATCAGGCCATTGAACTTCTGTATGAGCCAAAGTTCGATAATTAATACCTTTGTATTGTGGAATAGCTTTAGCCAATTCATTGAAGAGTAAGCTTGCTGCAAAGGCTGGTTTACCTGTCCCCAGCTTTTCACCAATCAAAGACAAAATTTGCCAGTCCGGTTTTGCATCACCGAGCGGCTGAATGCCTTGATAATATCGCTGAATGCGACGTTCGCCACTAGTAAATGTACCTTCGCGTTCTGCCCAACTTTGAGCCGGCAGCACAACATCGGCGGCCGCGGCAGTCTCAGTCATAAACAGCTCTTGAACCACCATAAAATCGAGCTGATCACGTTGAGTTAGCTGACCATCTCCCATTGGGTCTGCGCCCATGACATATAAAGCTGAAAGATTACCGTTTTCAACCGATGCATAAATTTCAGAGGCCGACATCCCAGCTTCCTCAATTGCCTTATAACCGGGCTCAAAGGCTGGATGAATTCCCATATCCCAAGCACCTTGGGTATTATTGTGAGGCCAAACGGGGATTAAACCGTTGTTTTGACGCCCAGCGTGGGCTTCATCACCATCTTTAATCAGAAGCAAGTTCGCCAAAAGTCCGGCGATGACGGCCGTTTCATCATAGGAAAGCCCCTCTGAACCATAAAAGGCAACTAAATTTTTTGCTTCCATCAGCATGTTTGCCGCAGCCACAGTTGCTTCTTTCTTATCAGATTTAACCTTCGCAGCGTTAACAATATTTTGGACGGTTGATACAGCATCACCCGATGAGTAATGAATTGTACAGGCCGCAAAAGGATCAAGGCGGGTATGGCGCAAATTTAAAACAACCAGTGAAGCCCCCCGCTCTGCGGCTTGCTTAACACGCAACCACCAAACGGGCACTTCTTCATGTAAATCAGACGCGACAACTAAAATAGCATCACCGGCACCGAGGTCTTTCAAATTACTACCTGAAGCAATACCAACATTAGCGACCACATCTCCCCCAGCTAAACGACGATTAGCCAGATCAATATTTTTTGACCCTAGCCCTTTGCGCATAAGCTTTTGGAACATGTATAAATCTTCGTTACTCATCCGATCGCCACTGAGGCCAGCAATCGATGATTTATTCGTTTCAAGCTTCTCAGCAACAAACGAAATCGCTTCATCCCAGCTAGCTTCGGTTAGCTTGCCATTTCTACGAATCAGTGGCGCCTTCAAGCGATTTGGAGAATCTGCATAATGGTGCACGAAGCGATCACGGTCAGAAATCCAAAGCTCGTTTACGCTCTCATTCTGACGAGGCATCACGCGTTTAATCACGGAACGACCACCACTTTTTGCTTCACGACGAGTACTAAAGGTCAAATTCGACCCTGCAGGACTGTGAGGGGATAATGACGCCACAGGAATCATTTCCCAAGGACGTGCCCCAAACCGGAAATCTGAGGTAGTCAAAGCGCCTACGGGGCAAATATCCGTTGTGTTACCACTCCAATAACTATCGAACCCTGGATCTGAGAAAGTTACAATTTCTAGGCTTCGACCGCGATTATGAAAATGAATCACTGGATCATTTACGACTTCATCTTGGAAGCGGGTGCAACGAGCGCATTGAATACAGCGTTCTCGATCTAACCAGATCAGATCACCCAAGGGAACATGCTTATCCATTTTCTTTTTGGCGCTGAAATCCATTCGGGTTTCGCCCTTACCATGTTCCATCGTTAAGTTTTGCAAAGGGCACTCGCCCCCCTTATCGCAAATTGGGCAATCAAGAGGGTGGCTAGTCAGCAAGAATTCAATAACGCCCTCTCGGGCATCATCAACTTCCTCGGTTGTTGTGTTAACAACCATACCGGGACTTACTTGAACGGTGCAGGCCGTTTCTAAACCACGCCCGTAGTTGTATTTTTGAGTGCCATCCTCATTCAAGACCGGTTCCCCTGACCCACGATCGAACATAGGACGGCCGATTTCGACTAAGCACATTCGGCACATACCGACTGGGCTCATTTTGGGATGATAACAAAATACCGGGATATTATTCTGGATCTGTTTTGCAGCGTCGACGACCAAAGTCTCTTTTGGGACTGCAACCTCTACGCCATCTACAGAAATTGTAACCAGATTTTCACTCATAGTTCTTCCAACGTTTTGAGTGGTTAGTGGTTTTGGACAAGTAATAAGTAGTGCATTTGACGACCCATTCTATCCACAATCCACTATTCACTTTTCTCTAAATATTAGTCACCCGCAACAGGCACGGCTTCAACGGCCGTTATTTTCGCGAGATACTCATCTTTAAAATGCTTAATCGTTCCCAAAATAGGATTAATGGCAAATTCACCAAGGGCACACAAACACTTTCCGCCGATTTGATTTGCAACATTCTCTATGACCTCAACATCTTTAGCCGTACCACGGCCATAATAAATCTTGCTGATCAAAGAGTCCATCCAGTAGGTACCCTCACGGCACGGCGTACACTTCCCACACGATTCGTGCTTGAAAAAGTGCGACATTTTCATCGCTGCCCAAACCATATCTGTGGTCTCATCCATTACGATGAATGATGCCGACCCCATAGCAGAGCCGAAAGGACCTAAACCTTCATAAGTACATGGTGCATCTAGGGCATCGGCCGTTACAACAGGACCAGAACCGCCAGAAGGCAAGAGTGCTTTAAACGCCTTACCCCCACGCATACCACCCCCATACTCATCACCAAAAATCACTTCACGCACCGTGGTACCCATTGGTACTTCATAATTACCGGGCTTGTTAACATGCCCACTCAAGCAAATGATTTTAGGTCCAGTGCTCTTTTCAGTACCAATGCCTCGATACCATTCAGCGCCGTTCGTAATAATAGGGGGAACATTGGCTAAGGTTTCCGTATTGTTAACAACAGTCGGCTTAGCGTAAAGTCCCTCCACGGCGGGGAAGGGTGGTTTCGACCAAGGTTGTCCTAAATTACCCATCAAAGAATTTAGTAAAGCAGTCTCCTCACCACAAATATAGGCACCAGCGCCATAATAACCGTGAAAATCAACAGAAAAGTCACTTCCTAGAATGTTTTCACCGAGAATACCGGCTTCATAACAATCTTTTAACGCATCCTCGAAAGCAAAGCCCGTTTCCATAAACTCGCCGCGGAAATAGTTATAAATCATGTTTGCACCAATTGCATAGGCGCAAATCATCGCTCCCTCAATCACTTGATGCGGGTTGTTTTCTAAAAGCTCTCGATCTTTAAAAGTACCTGTTTCCGATTCGTCCGAGTTAATGACAACATATTTTTGCCCTTCTGCCTTCGGAATAAATCCCCATTTAATGCCTGTAGGGAAACCAGCACCACCTCGACCACGAAGACCAGATTCACGAACGATATCAATAACTTCGCTCGGTTTCATCCCCAGCACCTTCTTTAGAGCTTCATAGCCACCGTTTTCTCGGTAGACATCTAGCTTTTTGATATTTTCAACATCTCGGTGTCGTAATAAGATATGAGCCATTTTTCGCTCTCCTACGATGTCTTTGCATACGATATGCTCTTTTGCACAACTGGATGAGCTGACTTACCTTCAGCAGCCTCTTCCCGAAGTCGAGCAATCAAAGCATCAAATTT
>JBCCFD010000117.1:0-17578 GCA_039029915.1 Chloroflexota bacterium | reverse complement strand
GCTGGCAATAGCACCTAGGAACAACGTCAAAACCCCTGTCACCGATCCCAACGCAGAGATAAAGTCCTGCTGGGTTAAAATTTGGAAATCATCTTGGTCGCGGAAGTTAATCTCATGGGACTGCCGCAAAACATCTGAAGCATCAATGATGACCGCATCTACCTCTTCTTCGCTGGCTGCTTCAATCAAAATTGCATCAGCCAATAGCGACCCATCCCGCTGGCTGCGATTATTAAATAGTCGTTCTTGAGCTGTAGTGAGCGGAATCACCAAGATATCATCTTGGCTTGCGCCACCAAATCCTCCGGCCCCTCTGGCACCTAAAACGCCAATGATGCGAAAGCTTAGCCCATCTACTTTAATATCTGCACCGAGGGGATCAATATTCTCTGGGAATAGCTCATCAACAGTGTCAGCCCCAATGACGGCCACGCGCGAACGGCCATTATATTCTGGCTCATCAAACATCCGCCCTCGTACCACTTCATAGTTAATGATATCAACATAGGAGGTGTTGCCCGCCCGAATCGTGACGTTATCAGAATTACCTTCAAACTGGAGTTCAACATCACGCAGCAAGACTGGAGAAACGGCCGTTATGCCGGGTACGCGCGCCGAATCTGCCAAAAGGTCAGCATCACGAATCGTTAGGGACGACTCACTCAGTGGATCAGACCCCGGGCGGCCCTGTTCTTCCTGCGTCGGCACAATAAAAACAAGATTCGTGCCCAATCCAGAGAACTGTTCTGCTACAAAACGGGTCACACCGTCTCCAATTGAAAGCAGCGTAATGACTGCTGCCACCCCAATCATGATGCCAAGCATCGTTAAAGCGGCGCGCAGCTTATTGGTTCGTAAACTATTGAGGGCAATTCGTAAATTTTCAGTTAGTCGCATAATTTCATAAAAGGACTTTCGCACCCGAAACTGTCGGAGAATTAAGAAAGTCTGGTCAACAAGCTCAGTAAACGTTACTTGCAGACGTCAAGATACACTAAATATTACTTGTCAAAAAACGCCAGCAGCAGCGACGCTACCAGCTCAGGCTGTTCAAAATAAGGTGAATGCCCAGCCCCATCAATCATTTCAAACGTCGAATTCGGAATTTCTTGATCAAGGCGTCGCCCCTCTTCGATCGAAATGATATTGTCGAATTCGCCCCAAATGATCAACGTTTCTTGACTAACTTGCGGGACGTCCTCAGGGATACGGCCGTTAAACGCCGTGCCGCTCATCGCCCCCAACGCATCCGTGCTGCCCTGAATCCGCAGAGGCTGCATCCAAATCTCGACCTCTTCAGCAGACGGACAATACCCGCCAGACTCACAGCCGCTGGTGATACCGCCCACATTAAGCGGGCCAGCCCCTAAGGCAAACCACGTCATGGCGCGGCCAATACCGAGGGGCAAATTGCCCAGCGCTTCAAAAAAGCCGCCGCCAGATTGATAAACCTGCGCCCCAATCAGAACCAGCTGATTAACTCGCTCAGGGTAATCAAGGGAAAACTGGGTACCAATGCCACCACCAAAGGACGCCCCCACAATATCAACTTGTTCAATGTTCAATTCATCTAGCAGTAAGGCCAAATGTTCAGACCGCTTTTGGTGAGTATATGCTTCATTTGGCTCGGTTAATCGCTGAGAATGCCCCATCCCCAGAAAATCGGGAATAATTAGCTGACGCTCCTCGGCCAGCAATGGTTGAATGGGTAGCCAAACCTTGGAAGCATTCAGACCAAACCCGTGCAAAAGCAATAACGGCCGTTCGTCGCTCACCTCACCAATCACAACAACATGAAAATCAAGTCCGTCAATTTCCACAATTTGGCCAGGGGCATGGGTCGTATATAAATCCGTTTCACTGGCGTCGACTTGATTATTAGTGCGAACCGTCCAAATACCGATCACGAAAACCAGCAATCCAGCAAACCCTAAGGCCACATATCCAAAAATTCTAAGGCATCCTTTCATATCAACATTTCAACCGTGAGCTAACATCTGTTACGCCTCGGTAGCATTCTCTTCTTTAGGGCCACCGAAAAAGCCATATTTACGCATATATTTAATCGGCCGTCCCATATCCGTCTGTTCAATAGCATCCAAAAACTCTTCACGATCATCCAAAACACCAGACCGTTTAATTTCTAAATATTGGGTGATTTCAGAGCGGGAGGCAAACAAAAAAGTACCTGTCGCCCACGCCGCATAGGCGACATACCACAACACGTGAATATCTACACTGTTCCAAAACCGAAACGTCATCCACGGGATCAACATGACGGCAAACATGATATACGCTAAGAAAACATCTTTTACGACGCCTAACCCAATCAAATTACCGCTAATCATCGCAAATGGGATTGACCAAAAATCGATTACGAACAAACTGCCAATCATGGGAGAAAAGCCGCGCCCCCCCTTCAGACTGTGCTGGATGGGCCAGTTGTGGCCAATGATGGCCATCGCAGAGGAGATCAAAAAGTAGGGCTGGTCGGGATAAAGCCGCATCAGAATAAAAGCTGGAATCGCCGCTTTAAGCATATCTAAAATGCTGGCAGAACAGCCAGCCCCCGGCCCTTTTCGCATCGAAAGGGCAGTTGGACTCACTGAGGTCATCTCCATTCCAATATCTTTGCCCGGCATCTCAAATCGGGTCGAACTAATGTCCTCACCGGGAATAATGATCCGCGCAATGAGCCTTGTAAATGAAAGAGACCCAAAAACATAACCAACCACAATTGAGAGTAAGGTTAAGCCGATTTCCATTTCTTCCTCCTAAAAAAGCTAAAGATGCTAGAGTAAGAAGCTTAAGAGTGGTATTTACTCAACGCCTTCTTGCGTCCTAGTATTGCTCTCCATAAATTCGCTTTGAGTTATGAGGTTAGCAATACACACTCTAAGTTCTAAACAACGGATACCTGCCCCTTAAACCCATCAACTGAGACAATGGTGTCGTCTTGAAGAATGCGGCAGGCGTTTGTCACGGAGACAACCGCTGGTAAATTGTACTCTCGGGCCACAATTGAACTATGGGAGAGCATACCGCCAGATTCGGCAATGACCGCACCAGCTTTGGTAAACAGGGGCGTCCAGCTGACGTCTGAATAGGGAATGACGATAACTGCTCCCGGCACCATCTTATCAAACTCTTGGATGCTGTTAATGACGCGGACGGGCCCCTGATAGTAGCCACGAGACGTGGGAATGCCGTTAAGCAGGTCTTGATCCGCAACGGCCGTTTCCGGCGGCGGTGGGTCATCTCCATACACAATATCAGGCAAAATGTAATCTTTGACCGACTCAATTTCAGCTCGTCGGGTATTGACCAGCGTCATGGGTTCAAAATCAAGCCGGGTTTGGCCCACAATTTGCTGCACTTCGTTGAGGTAAAGGTAAAAAATATCCTCTTTTTCAGTTAAAACATTTCGGTCTACAAGCCGCCCAGCAAGGGCAAAAAAATAATTTCTGAATAATCCATAGCCAAAAGTGTAATCATAGCTAATACGTTCTCGGTAAAAGCGGAACTTTCGCGCTCGTTCATAGCTGCTTTTTAAGCGCCAGCGCTTCAATCCAGAGAGGGGTAATGCCTCCCAATTGACCTTCTGATTATCAGACCCCAAGCGCTCATGATTAATTACCATCTGTAAAACAAAATCAAAATTTTCTCGCCAAGGCTTAGCCGAAAAATCATTCCCGCTGTCACTAAAATGACCAAACTGCTTCACAAACTTAAAAAATGGGTCAGTAAATTCTTTAGCCACACCCGTTTTGATGAGTTCAAAGACGGGACCAACTGCTAATTTTTCCTGCACGCTTTTATCTAAGCTTTTGTATAAATCAGCTAAGCGATCCAGATGATTGCTCGGGTCATATTTCTCAAGATCGGGCGCGTTATTCATCAGATCAAAATTAACATAATCTATATCAAGCGCTTCAATCTGACGCTGAAAACGGCCATTATGCGCCAGCATCAGCAGAGGGCCAACCACATTAACGTACGCCATCCGCTTCGTGAACTCAAACAGCTGTTCAATCTCCGAAAGTAGCGTCTTCTCGTCTAGCTGGCTTAAATCTTGATTAGCAAATTTTTTATAACGCGCTTCGGCCATTGGTAAAAACGCATCAATTTTGCGACTAAAGCGGAGTTTATCGAGTCCGAATCGAAGCATACGGGGCAAGTATCTGTACGTTTGGTTGGAAGGCTTATAGCGAGGTTTCTCGTCACCTCCCTCTAACCCCATCATCAGTTCCAATGTTTCGGTTGGCATGCCCAGCGTCGTGAAAACGCGCCCCAAAGTTGACATGTTGAAGTAGGAGCGATAGTGGAACGATTTGGCTAAATCTTCCGCTTGGATGTCGTGTGGGCCAATTAGTTCTTCAATCAAATCGACCCATGCGCTGTTCACCACGGGGACGTTAACTGACCAGATTAGCGGTTTGATAATGCCGGGCATTACCTCCCGCGAAATGCGGTTGGAGTAAACGCTAATGTCTTTGAGCGTTGTGATCTCCCGAATTTGAACCCAATTGACCGCCGTTCCGTCCCACACCCACTCTAAATCAATCGGCGCGCCATACGCTTTGGCCATTCGTTTGGTTTCTGACACGATGGTTTCAATTAAAGATAGCGGCAGCTTATCAGGATTGGTTTGGATCATCCAATCCCCCCATTTATGCACCCAGCGATTCGGCGTGACGCCTTCTTGCACCAGCGCTTCCCCGCTACCGGGAACGGCTTCCACAATTGTTTCATCCATGCCGGTCATCGGATTTTTACTAAAGGCCACACCGGACACTTTAGAGTCAACCATTTCCTGCAAAATAACGGCCATTTTTACATCACTCGCCGTTAATCCAGCTTGTTCAAGATACGGCCGTAAGCTCTCCCGCCGCGCTGATTGCCAAACGGTTTGCACCGCTTCTAAGATGGCATCCACTCCCCGCACGTCGAGCACCGATTCAAACTGGCCGGCAAAGGAATATTGGCCACCATCTTCAACATTGGCAGAGGAACGCACCGCATACGGCCGTTTATCGTTGAGTAAGGTTTCAATTTCGAGGCGCAGGGTTTGGAGAACGGCCGTTTCGTTTTTTTCGGCCGTAACAAATGCATCCCACTGAATCACAAAAGTCTTTGGCACCAAAACAGCTTGGTCGAGCAAAAACCCATACTGAGCCGCTTTCCCACCCACATTTGCTAATTTTTTTCCTTTTGAAACTTCAACAATGTAAGTCATGATTAAAACCCAAATTATTGCTTGTGTTCCGCCAAACTTCTTTTGCTAGGCGACATGCGCTTACTCACTCATATCGCAGCGCATCAATCGGATTCAAGCCCGCCGCTCGTCGAGCGGGGAAAATGCCAAAGAAAAGCCCAACAATGGTCGACACACCAATTGCTAGCACAACAGAATCCCAAGCGAGCACGGGTGTTAGTAAATCTGAAAAATTACCAATAATAAATGCCCCAGCCATGCCAATAAGCAATCCAATCAACCCACCTACAACTGAAAGGACAATTGCTTCAATTAAAAATTGGGTCAGAATCGCTCGGGGCCGAGCGCCCAGAGCCTTTCGCAGGCCAATTTCACGGGTTCGCTCAGTGACCGACACCAGCATAATATTCATAATGCCAATACCACCAACTACCAGCGAAATGCTAGCAATAAATGCCAAAAAGATGGTTAAGACCCCAGTAATCTGGCTAAACGCGCCAACCAGCTCGTCCTGACTTAAAATTTGGAAATCATCCTCAGCTCGAAAAGAAATATTGTGCGTTTCACGAAGCACAAAGCCAATTTGAGCAACAGCTGCATCAGTTCGTTCCTCGCTGATCGCCTGCACATTTAGCGCATCAACCCCAACCTTGCCATCAGCCCGTCTAGCTGGAAATAACCGACGTTGAGCAGTCGTAATCGGTATCAAAATGACATCATCTTGGTCGTTAAACCCAGAGCCACCTTTTTCTTCCATTAAACCGATGATGCGAAGGTTTAAATTATTCACGCGAATCGTTTCACCAATTGGATTTTCGCCATTTGGGAACAGATTTTCGTACGCAGTTTGACCCAGCACAGCCACTCGTGCACCAGCCGCTAAGTCCTGCTCATTGAAAAAGTTACCAACAATGGGGTAAAAGTCTCGCAAATCAGTAAATTCTGGCGTCGTTCCGCTGATGGTTGAGCGGGCCTCTTCACGACCAGCCACAACGATAGCGGGCCGATCATAGCTAGGCACCACCCTTAAAATATCTGGGGCACGGAGTGGGTCTCTCAATGCTTCATAATCATCCATTGTTAAGCCAATGATACGATTTCGATTGGCTAGACCGTCCGAGGAGACGTCCTGCGGAAACACAAACAGCAAATTATTGCCTAAGCCCTCAAATTCACCAACAACTGCTCCTTCTACACCACGCCCCACGGACACCAAAGTGATGACTGCCGCAACGCCAATAATGATGCCCAGCATGGTTAGAAAAGCACGCAACTTGTTAACTGAAAGACCGACAAAAGCCAGTCTTATATTTTCAAATAATGTCATGTTAAAAGAATATTATCAGACGGCCGTTCCTGTTCGCCCGCCACAAATGGTTCTGAAATGGTCTCATCTCGCAAAACAAGGCCGTCTGAAAGGGTGACAACCCGTTTAGTATGTCTGGCAATCCACGGATCGTGGGTCACAAATAAAATGGTAATACCCTGCTCTGAATTAAGTCTCTGAAAGATCTGCATAACTTCTGTGCCGGATTTACTATCGAGATTCCCAGTTGGTTCATCAGCTAATATAATAGATGGTTCATTCACCAAAGCTCGAGCAATCGCCACCCGCTGCTGCTGCCCACCTGACAGCTCGCTTGGTTTGTGGTCAAGTCGATCGCCCAAACCAACCATCTCTAAAGCTTCTTTAGCGCGTTGGTAACGATTGCTTTTACCACCATAAATCAAAGGCAACTCAACCTGCTGAATAGCCGGGGTGCGGGATAATAAATTAAAACTTTGGAACACGAAACCAATTTGACGATTTCGTACATCTGCCAGATCATTTTCATCTAGTGAGCTAACATCGGTCCCATCAAGAATGTAAGTCCCGCCGCTTGGCTGATCCAACGCGCCGAGCATATTCATCATTGTCGACTTACCCGATCCAGAAGGCCCCATTATTGAAACAAACTCACCTTTCTCAACCGCCAACGACACCCCACGAAGAGCGTGAACTTCATGCTCACCCATGGTGTACACCTTCGTTAATTGTTCTACCGTGATAATTGGTTTTGAGTCACTCATGTTCACTGTTCAGTATCCAGTATGCTGTATCCAGCAGGCCGCAGTCAGCATTCATCATATAACTGATTCTGACGGCTGTTTACTATTTACCAGCTACCGCTTACTGGCCTCCCCCACCAAAGAATGTGAATGCTTCACGTTGGTCAGTTACCACCACGACGTCCCCTTCAGAAAGACCCGATTGAATTTCACTAAACTGCTCATTCCGCAAACCCGTTACCACAACAACCTCTTCAATTAGTTCTGCTGAGCGCTGCACATTCACAAGGGCATCCCCTGTTTCTCTATCAAGACGAATGGCCCAGTTTGGCACCACAAGCACATTCTCAATCTCTTCAACTACAATTGAGGCATTGGCGCTCATGCCGGGTCTTAGGGTGAACACATCGCTCTTCTCAATATTGATTGTTACTAAGTAGGTGACAACCCCACCAGCAGAAGCCGAGGTAGGGGCAATTTCGGCAATTTCACCCACAACATCCTCATCAGGTAACGCATCAATTGAAATATCAACCGCTTGACCCAAAGCAACCTGGTCGATATCTATTTCGTCTACATTAACCGTGATGTGGAATGCACCTTCATCCACAATGGTAATAGCCGGTGACCCTGGAGAGGCTTGTTCCCCAGCATTAATATTAACGGCCGCTACGGTCCCAGAAATCGGCGCAACAATAATCGATTGATCGAGTCTAAGCTGGGCTAAGGCAAGATTAGTTTGCGCACTGGTAATCTGGGCCTCCAAAATGGCAATCTCATCTGTCGTAGGTGGTTCAAGTTGCCGATCATAAGCGGCTTGCGCGCGTGATAGTGCAGCTTCCGCTGAAGAAACATTAGCGGCAGATGCTAAAACATTGGCTTCGGCAATAGCAATGGCCGCATCTGCGGATTGAATATCGGCAAACGTAGCACCTAACCGTAAGTCGGCTAGCTGGGCCTCGGCGGCGGCTAGAGCGACGTTGGCATTATTAAGCTGAACCCTCGCCTGCTCCTCAGGTGCCCCTAACCCAGGACAAGTCTCATTGCGGCCGCCATCGGGCCCCGTAAATTCGAAACATTCAAGGGTCTGATCATACGCTCGTTGGGCGCTGTCTTGGGTCGCTTGGGCACTGGCAATTTGGGCTTCAGCATTAGCAATTTGGCCAGGTGTTGGCCCAGTCAACAGCTGTGATTTTTGAGCTTGAGATTGCAAAACTGACGCTTCTGCAGAGGCTAAGTTCGCTTCAGCAGCCGCAACACCTGCCACGGCCGAATCGATATCTGACTGTGCCGAAGCTAGAGTGGCAGGGCTGGGCGCACTGTTAAGCCTTTGTTGCAAATTCAGCTCTTGAATGCGCAGAGCGTCTTCGGCCTGTTGAACAGCAAGCTGTAATTCGGCCGTGTCCACAAAGGCAAGCACGTCTCCCTCATTAACCGTTTGTCCACGCGTAACCGATACGTTTTGGATCGTGCCAGTTGCCCCAAATGTAAGGGTCACGAGTGCTTCAGGCTCAATAGAGCCAACCGCATTAACTGTGGATGAAATTTGACCTTGTGATGCAGTTGCTTCACGTAAAATTTCAAACTCTGGTTCTTGCTCCGCCTGCTGTTGGCGAAGCACAAAAAAGGAACCAATTCCCAGCAATGCAACGATTGCGATGATAATCGTGATTGTTCGACTCATTTTTTCTACCTATTTATGAAATTTCCAGATGTTGACATAAAATTTATGTCGAATAATTGTCAGATAAAAACCTGTACAAAACATGTTCATTATATGCCGAAACAAGAAAATTGGGTACAAATTAATGCGGATTCTAGCCAAAGGGAGTTGGTGAATAAGCGGATTGTTATAAATGAATGTCATCACCTAAAAAGAGGATAAATTCAAAGCAGAGAGGCTTCATCTGCATCATTTATAGTGAAAACCAAAAGTATCGTAAAAGGAAATGCTAAATTCATGGTTTTCACCGAGTAAATTTCACAGTTTGACTCAAATTTTTTTCAAGCTATTTTGCGAAATTTTCCAAAAACATAGGATTTGAATATGTCTAAAAAATTTATCATTCCGCTCATGCTGCTTTTTTTCCCCCTATTGACGGCGTGTGGCGAGGAAGCGAATTCATCAATTGAATCATCTCAAACCCGCTCGCTTTATGTATTTGGGGATTCGTGGGCTGATCAAATGGATGATGAGGTGTTTCAACAAGAGTTAGCTGATAGAGGGTTTGAAAACCTTATCTCTATTGCGCCTTTTGCCATTGGTGGCACAACCATGCAGCAGTGGGCTGACGATGAAGAAGGGATTTTGTCAGAGGTTCTGGAAGAGATTGGCAATGACCCAAATCCGAATCCTATTGTCTTTTTTACGCTTAGCGGTAATGACCTTTTGGGGGGCGGCACGATGGATAACGTGCTTTTGCACCTTCGTAGCCTTTTAACAGACCTAGAGGCCAGCCGTGAAGATTTACAAATTATATATGCCGGGTACGATATTTTGAATGTCGAGGTCGACCCAGAACAGTGTAGTCGTTTGCTAAATAATCTGTTTGGCACGGCCGATCCGGCTCTAACAAACCCACAATGGCTTTTCACATACGAGCTGATTGCTGAGGTTGTGAATGAGTTTGAGCGCGCAACGGCCGTTAATACCTACGGGTCGCTCCAAGGGCAGCCGGGCAACCCACTGCTTGACCAATGGAGCAATGTCGACTATTTAAGCGACTGCATTCATCTCAACGACACAGGATACGGTATTTATTTAGACACCGTTTTTGATGCTGCGCTTACCCCGCTTATCTGCACAGATACTTCAGCTAATTTAGCTGAATGTGAAGCATAAAGATGAATTACCACACCCTTTTGATGATTTTCCTTTACTGAAAAAGCCAGACAAAACAAGCTAATTGGTTGAACGGAAACCAGACTAATGTTAGCATTACACACTGGAGAAAATGCCCATCCAATATAATTAAATTCTTGTAAGTTGGGTGCCGGAGAAGGGAACATTATGTCAATTGAAGAGAGGGAAGAAGAACAATCACAATCACGAATTAGCAAACTTTTACGCTCAGAGGTACTTATCGGCTCAATCGTTGCTGTTATGAGTATTCTTACCGCATTAATCGGGTTTCAAGCTTCAATTACCGATAGCCAAGCCAATGAGCATGCGTTACATGCCCTACGCCTTCAATCTGAAGCAAATCGAGAATCTCTATTAACCGGTCAAACGATCATGCGTGATTTCAATGCCTACGATAATTTCTTTGCAAATTCAAACAACGATGCTGAAGGCAATTTCATCTCAAGTTTCTCACTGGCGTTACAAAATAATCTAGACAACCTTGATAGGGAACTTTTTGACGAGCAATATTTTGATGAACTTTCAGTCGAGTCGAATGAAGCAATCTTAGATATGGGCGAACTGTATTTGCTTGACATTCTTTCTTATGATCAATATTTTGCTAGCACAAATTTAGATGCCGCAGATAACTTCAGGGCTAGTTTTTCACCGGAACTTTTAGATAGTCTTGAAGTTGAGGGAAGAGAACCCTTTGACCAGATTTATTTTGAGCTACAGTATGAATACTCCGTAGGCTGCTTATTTGAATCTGATATCCAATTTGATTTAGAAAACGAGGTGGGTGAAGTCGCCGATCAGTATCAATTGGTGATGTTCATTTTTGCAACGGGTTTAGCCATGTCAGCGTGGGCCTCTTTATTGAGTGACACAAGTAATATGAAGATCCTTTTTGTCATTTTTGCACTGACGATGCTGATATTGGGCATTATCACTTATTTTAGTATTTCAGTTGATAATGCTAACACTTTAGCGCAGGGCCTCGAATTTCCATGCCTCGATGGCATTCTAAATGAATAACGCTTCTTTACACAAAAAATTTTCGACCTTTCCCAAAGGAAGTGTATTAGCCAACGTAATCCGGTATTTGCCCCATGGGTTCATATGTCTCGAGGACCGAATCCCCAACAAACTCCCGCAAAATGGAATCATTGGGAATACAGCCTAGACTATCTTTGGGAATTGGATCAAACCACTGCAAAAATGCAATCAACCGATTGGCTTCTACTCTTTCAGGTGTACCTGGTTCCACTTGCAATAGCAGCGGGAACGCTAAACGCTTTAATACCGAGAGCTCGTACACCAGTGCTGAATTAAAAAAGACATTGGCATACTGTTGATTGGGAAAAATGTATCGTTTTTCTCCGCGCCTAACGCTTAGCCAGCGCTTGATGGTGTCAGCGGCCGTATATCCCCGATACTCCGCATCACGCACAATTCTACGCAACAGGCGCGTATCCGTCGTGGGGACGCGATTATGCTTGTCTAGATTAAGCTGGGTAAAGGCTGAGATGAAAATACGATAAACCGCCTCAGGGGGAACGCCTTCCACAACCTTTGGATTTAAGCCGTGAATCCCTTCGATAATAATGACATGCTCATTGCTAATATAGAGAGGGTCGCCTTCTTCGCGAAGCCCCGTATGGAAATTATAACGCGGCTGAGTAATTGTTTCTCCATTTAAGAGCGCTTTAAGATGGTTACGAAATAAAGGGACATCAACCGCTTCAAGCGCCTCAAAATTATATTCCCCCTTTTCATCTCGAGGGGTTTGATCTCGGTTAACAAAGTAGTTATCCATTCCCATGGTGATGGGGAAAATCCCTTTGGCTAGGAGCTGAATGGCCAGCCTTTTGCTGAAGGTTGTTTTACCCGCCGATGTGGGGCCAGAAATTAGGATCACCCCAGGGCGCTGCTGCGTGATTTCATTGGCAATTTTGGAGAGCTGCTGTTGATGAAATGCTTCGGCAACCAAAATAATTTCTCGCAAACGGCCGTTTCGAATGGCATCATTTAGCGCTGCCACCCCAGACACCCCCATGATCTTCAGCCATTGCCCATACTCTTGAAAAACACGAGCCAAGCGGGTCTCATCCTCAAAAGGCAACAATTTACCATCAGGGTTCTGTTTACGAGGAAAATGTAGAATAAAGCCATTTCCGTAAAGATGAAGGTCAAAATAAGCCAAATAGCTGGAATTGGGGACCATAAAGCCATGAAAATAGTCAAGAATGCCATCTAACTCGTAAAGCGTTAAATAATCTTTGCGCCGACGGGTAAAGAGCGCGGCTTTCTCAATATCACCACTCCCTCGAAAAAGAGCTAGTGCATCATCAAGAGGCACCTCCACTTTACGAATAGGCAGCGCTCCGGCCACGATCCGACTCATCTCATCCTTGAGCATTTGTAACGCTTTTGATGAAAATGGCGCCCGGTCGCTTCGTTCACAATAATATCCCCCAAAAGGCATTGAATGCTTAACTTCAATTGTTTGCTCTGGGAAACAGTGACGAGCCGCTACAATCATTAAAAATGAGAGGGAGCGCCGATAAATTCGCATGCCATCAGAGCTGGCAATAGTAACGGGCGCAATCTTAGAATCTTTCTTGAGCGGGACGCCTAGCTCGCGTAATTTTTTATTGACTAGGGCGGCCACGATATGTCCATTTGCCTGTGGCTTGGCTTTTTCCATAAATTGGAGCACGGTCGTTCCCCGTGGGGCATTAAATGCTTGACCATCTGGAAAACGAACTTGTATTTCCTGACGAATAGGGGCGGGTTGAATACTCATGTTGCCTCCTTTGGATAATAGGGTTGGGTGTTCAGTTTTAGTAAACGAAAACTAGGTCGAGCATAAAAAGCACGTCAAGGTTTGACGATATGGCGACCGGGAACGATAAGATGAAACGTGATTCAGTTCGGTGAATGAAATAAATAATCGATTAGCAGGTCAATCGATGCGGCGCAGGTTTTTTGGATGAGCTTGGCTCTTCTTTGAACAGAAACGGCCGTATCCACATGCGTTGCCATCCAAGCTTGATCATAAAAATATGTGCTAAAAGATTCAACATCAAGTTCAGCCCGCGGTGAAAGGATCTGCAGCGTTTTCACCTCGCCGCCGGGCGTTAGCTGCTCAGCCACCATTCCCTGCCATTGCACTAACGCTTGATCGGTCCCAAAAGGAAGCCACTCTGCTGGGTGAGCGTCGCCTAAAATTCGAGCAGAGCTCTCTGGCAGTCGCTCATACGCTGCCGCATCCATCGCACACAAAAGCAGCAGGTGCACCAAGCGACGATGCTGCCGATCGCCTAACGTCTTATTGTGCCAAAAAGTCGGCGTAATAATGTCTAAGAACCAAAATTGATCGTAAAGAAGATGCGCCAAGTAGCCAGCAATAAACCAGCACTGATCGACAGGCAAGCTTTGTGCATCCTTTAAAAAAGGGTAAGTCTGCAGCATCTTTGCCACAGGATCATCTTTTTCGGTAAGCGGAATAGCGTAAAAATGGGTTTCTTCTCGCTTAATCTTGTCTAAAAATGAAAAGTCGGGGGCAATTTGACCAAGGTAAAAAGGGGACCAGTTTTTGAGAAGCTGTTGGTGAAGCAGACGGCCGTGTTTATCGTTACGGGTAGAAACGGCCGTTTTGATGGCTTCGGCCATCTCTAAATGCATAAACGGGGTAGGCATACCCTATTATCGTTAACGATGCCAATCTGGGCAATCTGTCGGAGCAAACCAGCGGGTACTCACATGGCCACGTAGGCGATTGAGGCTAGGCAAACAGGCTAAAATAATACGAGGATTCCGATTAGAAATCTTTTCGTTTGTCTCCCCTTGCCGGAACTCAAGCTCAGCTTCCACAGATGTACCGTCTCCAAATGTTCCAGACCCGGTCAATTGATCTGGTGGGACAACGAGGGCAACCGGGACAGCATAGCCACGAATATGATAAGCGCGACCCGATTGATCGATATAATCGTAAATCGTATGTTCTCCATATTTCCAAATGCCAGAAACGGGCTGATCGCCAAGTACCAATAGGGACTCATTCGTGACGTTGCCGCGCGTTAGTTCGATGGCAATCGTCCACTGGTCCGCGATGTCAGGCGAGATTCCACTGCGCGCAGCAATCGCCCGACCATAGTTATCTAAAACAGCCGCTGCGTAATTTTGCGGCACATTTTGATCGACTTCAGCCCACCCGCCATTATAGGCGGCTAAGGCCGCCCCTAAATCACCCCCCGATTGACGCACCACATCTGCTAAAATTTGCACACCCCACCGCAAATTGATGGAAGGTTGAAGCAGTTCTTCAGTGGATGGCCGCCACTCAAGCCCAGGGCCAGAGGGCATAACGCCCATCAAACCAACCGCACCCAATAAGCTAACACCACTCGGTTGACCATTTGATTCCTCTCGAATCACGGCCGCAATGAGATCGGGGTGAATGCCGTAAAATTCTGACAAAATTTGAATATCGTTAGCCCACTGCTGAATAGACGAGTTCCAAATTGGAGATAAGACTGTACTGTCTAGGGGAAAGGTTTGTTGAGTTGTAACGTATTCAACTTCAACCGGTTTGGGAGAAGAAACGGCCGTTTCTTGGCGCATAAACACCATCACAACAAAAAGCGTTGTTAATAAACCAAGTTGCCGGGCTAGACGCTTCTTATGCCACATGACGCTTAATTTCTCGGAGACGGGTTAGGTAGAAGGTTTGTTGAAATTTACTTACCGCCCCATATCTATCTTTACTTACCAATATGCCAAAATTCTATCATATAACAGTTGAAAATGTTAGATGATTTTGATTGTACAGTCGTTTTTTTTTCTTACTTTGGCTGAATGATCCACTGCACTCTTGCGCGGCGCAACGGTTGCGAAACAAGCTCTTTTGGTGGCGTTTTAACGGCCGTTTCCGTCGCGATTGTTGCGTCTTTAAGAATAATTTTATGGATTAACTTCCCTTCAGTCACAGTTTGTTCTCGGCTGGTATACGCATAGCAGGGCAATTTTACATAATGTTCAAACTCCCGAATAAAGCACTGCGCCTCTCGGCCATCGCTTTCAAAACCAAAGATTTCAGAGCGAGGAAATTCATTCGCATTTTGACGAAACCATTTATACACCTTGAGTCCCCGAATCTCTGCGCCCCAGTCGTCAACAATAAACGAAGGGAAAATATGATCTTCGCGCCCCATTGTCACAAACGCATAACGGAGATAGAGGATATCGGTTGCCGACTCATCTGGCTTAGCGTTCTCTAAGAATAGTTGGGTCTCGCCCTCTTTTTCAATGATTCTGCCTTGAACTCGTTGTGAAATTGCTCTCAAAATCTGCTCCATTTTATCCAATATTCGCAGACCATACCAAAACCAAATCATCTCTGCAAATGATCTAAACAGGTTGCTTAGAATAAGGGAATCGAATAGGATCAAATGGATTAAAAGGTGCCAGTGGCACGTATCAAGTCAGTAGGCAACAGGTTACAAGTTTCAAGTAAAAAAGTGGTAGATTTAAAGATGGCACGTGTAACAGCTCATATCTACCACAATTTTCCGGAGAAGACCCATTGAACATAGAAGAAACGATTTCCCAGGCACGCGAATTACGGCAAAATGATGAATTGGAAGGGTCCCAAGAGCTCTTGCTCGAACTTTTGGCAGCACATCCTAAAAATCCAACTGTTTTATACGAAGTGGGAGGGGCATATGACGTGTTGGAAGAAGAAAAAGAGGCGATTCCCTATTACAGCAAGGCTATCAGCGCCGGTCTTGAAGGGGACGACCTGCAAGAGTGCTATATTTGCTTGGGAATGTGCTATCGCAATACGGGTGACTTTGAAACGGCTGTTTCCATCTTACGCAAAGCGGTAGAAAAGTTTCCCGACCGCAATAGCATCAAGGCCTTTTTAGCCCTGGCGGAATATAGTGATGCTCAAGAAGATGAGGCGGTGCGAATCCTGCTTGATTTGCTCATTTCCACAACGAAAGATGAAGACATCCTGACCTTTGCAGACACGCTTGATTTTTACAAAGACAATCTCGACGAAGTGTGGGACTAATGCGACCCTTAGAAACTCTGCTGCTTATCACCTTACTCCCAACGATTGTTATGGCTTTCCTGCCCATGAAGCCTCCCAAATGGATAGCGGCCCTGCCTTTGGGTGCCGTGCTCATCCTTATTTTGCATCTTATCTTTGAAAGCGGACGCTGGCAGATGTTTCCAGCTTATTTATTAACGGCCGTTTTTGCCATCGTGGCCTCACGCACCTTGTTCTCAAAAGAAAGACCCTTTACGAAACGATGGGGCATTGCCATTCCGCTCGGCATCTTAGGCTTACTCGTCTGGATCATTGGGCTAAGTCTCCCCATAGCGCTACCTGTTCCAAATTTGACCTCGATTACCGGCACCTACGAAGTTGGCACCACGATTTTACATTTGGAAGACGAAGCGCGACCTGAAACTTACACGCCTGATCCAAACGATAACCGTGAACTAGTGGCCCAAGTTTGGTACCCAACTACAGACACATCTAATGTCAACCGGGCTGTCTACCTCCCTTTCTTAGACATTATTGGCCCTGTTGTGGCGGAACAGTTTGGCTTACCCGCTTTTCTGCTCAATCACATCAATATTACCCAGATCGATATTTATGACGAGCCAGAAGTGGCCCAAACGGACGCTCCCTTCCCGGTTATCATTTTTTCCCACGGGCTTGGGGGGTTGCGTACTCAAAACACCTCGATGTTCCAAGAGCTTGCGAGCCACGGCTACGTGGTTGGTTCAGTTGACCACGTTTACGCCAACGCTATCACGGTCTATCCGGACGGTCGCGTGGTGCTTTACGATGAATCGATTGTTTTCCCAACGGAGGAGCCTCGGCACGTGCAGGCGAATGAGTTGATCAACGTTTGGGCAGCAGATATTGCGTTCTTGCTGGATGAGATGACGGATTGGCATGAGAGCGAAGGATTGTTTAACGGCCGTTTAGACACGGCAAACGTTGGCGTCTTCGGACACTCAACCGGCGGCGGCACAACCGTTGAATTTTGCCTGATCGACACGCGCTGCACAGCCGGTATTGGGTTAGACAGCTGGGTCCTCCCTGTTACGGAAAGTTTGCTAACAGATGGTCCAACGCAACCCTTCATGTTTATTAGCACCCCGATATGGCTAGGTGAGGAAAATCAAGCGCGTGGGCTTGAAATTTACAACCGCCTGTCAAATGATGGCTATAATCTGGCTGTATCAGACACAGGGCATTACGACTTTACGGATCTAGTAATGCTTTCTCCACTCACCCCTCAGCTAGGCCTTTCTGGAACCATCGATAGCCATTACAGCATTGGTATCCAAAATGAGTACATCGTGGCCTTTTTCGACCAATATTTAAAAGGGGTCGATAGAAGCGACGTGCTGGAACGGCCGTCTCCCTACCCTGAACTAACCTT